>JAQUUF010000111.1 GCA_028693975.1 Acidaminococcaceae bacterium | reverse complement strand
TGGGAGCATGTCTACTTGGCTCTGGGCCCTATTGTTGTGGGTGGCTTGATTATGTGTCTCTTGGCTCGTCATATTAATATTTTGGTTCTAGGTGAAGTAGAAGCTAAGGCTGTTGGTATGCCAGTAGTGCCTTTTAGATTGTTGCTACTATTTATCGCCTCAATGACAACGGCCACTGCTGTTTGTGTCAGTGGCAATATTGGTTTTGTTGGTTTGGTTGTTCCGCATATGATGCGGATGCTAATAGGACCTGATCATAGGCTGCTATTACCGGCTAGTGCCTTGATGGGAGCTATCTTCCTAGCTTTTTGCGATACCCTAGGGAGGATAATTATTCCACCGGCTGAGGTTCGAGTCGGCATCATGACAGCCTTATTAGGTACACCGTATTTCTTGTATTTATTGCGCAGATTACATAAAACATCATAAGGAGATACTATGAGCAAAATTATTTATTTAAGTAATGTAGACAGGCGTTTTGCGATGATGAAACTAGCACTTACTCAATTACAAGAGGAAGGGCTTGTATCTGCTGCGTCTGCTATTGTGAAAGTTGAAGATAATACACAGTGGAGTGATAAACTAGCGACTACGTTGCAAGACGCTGATTTTGTTATGCTCAAATGGATGGGAGGCTCTATAGAAACTCCCTTTTTTAAACAGTTTTTTGGCTGTTTGGATAAGCATCAAGTTAAGTATTATGTCGATGCCGCAGGTGCTGACACACCAGAAGTGTCTAGTGGTGTTGGTGTGGACATCGTCAAGAAGATTAAAGAATACACTCTTTATAACGGGTTGCAAAATTATCGCAACCTTCTGCTCTATGCACAATATTTATGTGACGGTGTTACTAGCTACCAAGAACCAGATGTTTTGTACTGGGCAGGAATCTTCCATCCCCGCGCTGACAAGGTCTACACAGATTTGACGGAATATAGACGAGACTTTTGTCCTGGTGATAAACCCAATATAGGGGTTTTGTTTTATCGTGATGAATGGATTTGGGGTGATTTGACCTATCAAACAGCCTTAATCAACGAAATAGAAGCACAAGGCATGAATGCTATTTGTGTTTTTAGTAACGGAATGCCAGTGCAAGAAATGGGTATGCCAACTCTGGTAGAGGTGTTCAAGCAGTATTTTGCACCTGAAGTCGGGTGTGGTGCTGACGTTATTATCAATACAATGAAGTTTTCTTTGACTAATTCCAGAACCTTAACCGGTGCATATTTGCAGGAGCAGAATATTCCCTGTTTGCAGGCGTATACTCTCTTAACAGAATTCCAGGAATGGGAGCATAATCTGGAAGGTATGAATCCCATGGAGATATCTATTAGTGTCACTATGCCGGAATTTGATGGTGCTATCCATGGGGTACCCATTGCTACCAAGAAAATATTAGAGGATGGGGACGTCAGTTATTTGCCTATTCAAGAGCGTCTCGTGAATATGGTTAACAAGGCTAGGAAATGGTCTGTCTTGCGGCACAAGGCTAATCAAGATAAAAGAGTTGCTATTGTTTTTCATAATTATCCGCCCAAAAACTCCAACATCGGTAGTGCTGTAGGCCTAGACACTATCGAAAGTATTCGCCTAGTATTAGATGAGTTGCGTAGTAAAGGCTATACAGTAGGAGCGGTTCCTGCTGATGGTGAAGAGTTTATTAAGCTGCTTACCCATAATGCGACTAACGATAGATCCGCATTAACAGATAGACAATTACAAGAAGCAAATAAAATTAGTGATGAAGCATACCAAGATTTTCTTGCCACCAAACCGTCTTCTGTGCAGGAGCAAATGACTAAGGATTGGGGCGAAGCTCCCGGTGAAGTAATGCATTATGATGGTAATTTATTGGTACCAGGTACTATGACTGGTAATGTTTTTATCACAGTGCAACCACCTCGTGGGTTTGGTGAAGCTCCTGAGAAAATATATCATTCACCTTTTACTGCACCGACGCATCAATATATTGCTTTTTATCAGTGGATTCGCGATATCTGGCAGGCCGATGCCGTTATTCATGTAGGTACACATGGCTCGCTTGAATGGTTACCAGGCAAAAACGCAGGCATGAATAATACTTGCTTCCCAGATCTTGCACTGGGGGATATACCTAATATCTATCCCTATCTGATTACAATTACCGGCGAAGGCATTCAGGCTAAGCGTCGTGGTAGTGCTTGCCTCATCGAGCATTTACCACCACCTCAGACTCAGGCCGGTGTATACGATGAATTAGAAGAAGTAGAGAAACTAATGGACGAGTATACCCATTTTGTAACTACTGAGCCAGAGAATGCTGCCACCTTGCAAGATATGCTGCTTGCCAAAGTGACAGAGGCTAATCTGCAAGATGAAGTTACTTATGATGAGACACAGCCTTTTGGTGACTATGTATTAGCTTTACATAACTATATTACCGATTTGAAGAATATGCAGGTACATACTGGACTGCATATTCTAGGACAGGCTCCTTGTGGCGAGCATTTATTGGAATATCTAGAGCTTCTTACTCGTCTGCCTAATGGTGATGTTCCGTCGCTTCTGGAAGCAGTGGCACGTGCACGCGGCTATGAGTATTATTATTTGTTAGAACATGCCGGAGAAGTGGATGCAGCAACCAATCATACTAACGGTCAGTTGATTGATGAAATTCTACTGGAAGTCAAGGAAATAATTTTAGATTTGCAAAAGGCTAATTTTACAGTTGAACATGTTCAAGAAATACTAAAGAGCTCGAGCACCCGGACAGAAGAGGTTTGCCAAGCGGCTTCATATCTCTGCACTAATATCTATCCCAATCTGATGCTCACTACACAAGAGCTGACTAATCTCTTGCGTGCACTAGAAGGGGAATATATTGAGCCAGGGCCTTCTGGCGCACCTAGCAGTGGGTGTGCAGATTTGTTACCTACAGGACGCAATTTCTATGGTGTTGACCCCAGATGTTTGCCGACGCCGGCAGCATGGGAGCTAGGGAAAACTCTGGGAGAGCAAGCTATTGAGCGTTTTATCGCTGAAGAGGGACGTTATCCTGAGAGCGTCGGTATTGTTTTGTGGTCTGGTGCCAATATGCGCAGTCATGGCCAGTGTATTGCCGAATTTCTTTATCTAATGGGGATTAGACCTGTGTGGATGAAGGGTAGCCAAAGGGTAATTGATTTGGAAATAATGCCTCTTACTGAGCTTAAACGCCCTCGAATTGATGTGACGGGGCGCATTAGTGGACTTTTTAGGGATACTATGCCTACAGTAATGGAATTAATGGATCAAGCAGTTCTACAAGTAGGTGAATTAGACGAAGATATTGAAGATAACTTTGTGCGCAAGCATATCTTAGAAGATAGCCAAGAACTTATACAAGATGGGATGAGTCAAGAAGACGCTTGGCGTCAGGCCTCGTTTAGAGTTTTTGGCGATGAGCTAGGTGTCTACGGTGCCGGAGTGGCGGCACTCCTAGAATCCAAGAAGTGGGAAACAATTGACGATATTGCCGATGTCTATGTTCGTTGGGGCGCCCATGCTTATGGCGGTAAAACAAGAGGTGCTTTCCTGCCCCAAGTCTTCCGTAAGCGTATGAGTACCATTGATATTACCATCAAGAACGAAGATAATCATGAGACAAATATGTTGAGCAGCGATGACTATAATGCCTATCATGGGGGCATGATTGCTGCTGTGCGCAGTATCAAGGGCACGGCTCCGAAATCCTATTGCGGCGATAGTACCAATAAGGCTCGATTGGAATTGCATAGTGTCCAAGAGGAGGCCAAACGCATTTTCCGCAGCGAGTCTATCAATCCTAAGTTTATTCATGGCATGATGGAGCATGGCTACAAGGGTGCTGCCGATATGGCTAATATGGTAGCTCACAGTTTCCAATGGGATGCGACTAGCGCTGTGATGGAAGACTGGATGTATGAGAAGTATGCGGAGAAATATGCCTTCGCACCAGAAGTACAAGAGTGGATGCAAAAGGTTAATCCCTGGGCTTTGCAGCGTATAGCGGAGGTTCTGCTGGAAGCAGAGCAAAGAGGTATGTGGCAGGCCAAAGCCGAAACTAAGGAAGAATTGCAGAAGCTTTATCTTTCTATCGAGGGAGAACTGGAAGAACGTAGTGATGACTAATCCAATCAAGATGTTAGGTCTAAGTTTAACTGGTCGCTGTAACTACAAATGCATATATTGCTATGCGCAAGACCATTGTCAAGCAGAGATGTCTTATGAAATAGCGGCAAAGGCTTTATCTTTGGCGGCAGGACCGACAGAAGATAATTCTTTTGTGGTGCAATTTACCGGAGGGGAACCGCTCTTGGCCTTTCCGCTCCTCAAAAAAATTGTGTCGTTAGTGGAGCACAAGCACTACAAGGCACGCTTGCAAATTCAAACCAACGGTTCTTTGGTAACAGATGATATTGCGAGATATCTCTTTAAACACAAAATTGCTATTGGCGTAAGCTTAGATGGCCGTCCGCAAGTCAATAATAAAACGCGCAAGTTAGCTAATGGGGAAGGAGCTAGTAATGCCACCTTGCGTGGTATTACTGTTTTACGTAACAACAACATCGGTATTGGTATAACTTGCGTAGTTAGTGATGAGAATGTTAGGGAATTGCCAGGCATCGTAGAGATGACCTATTACTTGGGTAATGTACGCAAAATAGGATTTGATTTGCTTCGCGGTCAAGGAAGCGGCGGTAATTTGTTGCCTGCCAGTGCGAGAGATGTGCGAATGGCGGTGCAAGCGACTTATGCTCTGTCTGATAAGATGCGTACCCTTACCAAACAATCTATTGAGTTTAGCCAAATTCATAATGTGAAGGTAGTAGAGAGCTGTGGTGAGCAATATCATTTTGGTCATTGCTATGCCATGAATGGTAATGCTGTTTTTGTTGACGCCAAGGGAGATATCTATGCCTGTTCTTCTTTGGTGGGAAATTATGATTTTTATCTAGGCAATGTAGAAAGAGGTT
>JAQUUF010000110.1 GCA_028693975.1 Acidaminococcaceae bacterium | reverse complement strand
GGCAGCAATTTTACCTCTGCCTGGTCCACTACTCTAGGCTACGATTTTGGCGGCTTGTGCATAGGAGATAGCATTACTCTTCCGAGTGCCAGAGAATATGGACAGATGCTCAAGCTAAGCGGGACTGGCTCAGTTATTAATCCGGCAGGAGTTGGCTGGGAAGGACCTGATGCAATAGCTGAGGGAAAGAACTGGTGGTATATTAAAGCGCTGGGAGATGGAAGGGCAAGACCTGTTAGAGGACTCTGTGTGACGGCTCGAGATGGTATAGTGAGCAAAGTTTGGTGGGGGATTTACTTTGTTTAATTAATGATATTATAAGCGTTGCAAGAAGTTTCAAGGAGAGAGTGGTTGGTTAAACCAGTTGAGAAGGTTAATTCCTCAGCTGGTTTTTTACTTGAGGTCAAATACAAGTAGTTCGTAGTATAATATAGTATAATGATGATTAGGTAAAAATAAGGCGCTTTACCTAGTAAGATAGACCAAGGAGACAAAGGAGCAGACAATGAACGAAGAAATTACTACTCATCAACGCAGACCGCGGTACAAGGGACGTTATCCGCGTAATTTTGCGGAAAAATATAAAGAGTTGAATCCAGATAAATATGCTGAGACTATAGATAAGGTTGAGAGCAAGGGGAGTACCCCTGCCGGTATGCACATACCTATCATGGTGCAGGAAATACTGGATTTCTTACAAATCAAACCAGGCCAAAAAGGTTTTGATGCTACGCTGGGCTATGGAGGACATACCAAGGCTATGTTGGAACAGCTTCAAGGTCAGGGGCATATTTATGCTACGGACATCGACCCTATTGAATCGGCCAAAACTAAGGAGCGCTTGGCTAAACTTGGCTACGGCGAAGAACTATTGACTATTATACAAACTAATTTTGCCAATATTGACATTGTGGCTTTAGATTCCGGCAAGTTTGATTTTATTCTGGCGGACTTAGGGGTATCGTCCATGCAAATAGATAATCCCGACCGTGGCTTTTCCTATAAGACAGCGGGACCACTGGATTTGAGGATGAATCCACAGAAAGGGATTGCGGCAGCGGAACGCTTACGTAATATCAGCGAGGCTGAACTAGTTGGTATGCTGCAAGAGAATGCCGATGAGCCTTATGCAGAAGAAATTACCTCCGCCATAGTAGCTACGATTAGGCGTGGCACAGCAGTTGATACTACAGCTCAACTTTTTGATATTATTAAACAAGCCCTGCAGTTTGTGCCGGCCCCAGAGCGCGCAACGGTTGTCAAAAAATCGGCGGCGCGTACCTTTCAGGCGTTGCGGATAGATGTTAATCATGAATATGAAGTTCTGTATGAGTTCTTGGACAAACTGCCAACAGTGCTGGCACCGGGAGGCAGAGTGGCAATTCTTACTTTCCATTCAGGAGAAGACCGCCTAGTTAAGAAAGCTTTTAAAGAATTTCACCGTCAAGGTCTCTATAGTGAAGTGGCCCGCGATGTGATACGCCCAACGGCCGAAGAATGTTTTAGGAATCCCCGTGCTCGTTCGACCAAGCTGCGCTGGGCAATTCGTTAGCGGGCCAGTTAGTGCTTTAATAAAAAATGTACTGGGGCTAAACTAATATAATGCAAAGAGACAGCAACAAAATGTCGCTGTCTCAAGTATAGCTTACAATTATTTTATTATAGAAAACAGTTTTAAACTCAGCGTTTATCTTTTTTGGCAGTATAGGTTTTGCCATCATCAAGATAAGCGTAGGCAACACCCTGCGCTATGACCGATATGGTTAAATATGATGCTTCTTTGCAACCAGGTGATAATCCGGCTAAGGGTATTGTCAATGCCATTCAAGACGGTGTTTATTCCGCAGATATGTATGATGTTTTTGCGACATCTAATTACAGTAGAAACATGTATCATTCTTTCTTTAATCAGTTACTGGAGGGCGGAGACGGAACCACTTTGTGGCATGGCAGTAGCGGCAAGGATAGAACGGGCATTGCCACCGTTTTGATACTTTCTGCTTTGGGCGTCAGTCAAGATACAATTATGCAAGACTATCTTTTGACCAATGACTTCGTGCAAGGGTCTATTCAGTATATGACGGGCAAGGCGGCAGAGCTAACGGATGACGAACATATTTTGCAGACCGTCCCCAAAGTGGTTGGTGTAGATGCCGAGTTGTTGAATGGTTATTATCAAGTTATGCCTCTAGCAGTGCCAATTTGAATTTGTATGATTGGCGGCTGGGGTTATATGGTCTTTATCAGCAGGGGAGACACCATGGCTATGCTTATGTAGATTATGGTTGGGAGAATAATCATATGCAGAGAAGCATTCGTCCGCTGGGAATTAATTTGGATAATACTTACAGTGGGCATTTGTTGGAGGCTGGTGGTGAGTACCAATATAATTGGTGCACAGCTCAAACCAAGCAGGAGTGGCGGGTCAGTCCCTATGTGAATTTTAAAGCATCATATTATGACCAAGGTAGCAGTGAAGAAACAGGTAGTGATATTTATGGGCAGGCCGTTGATGGTTTTACTAATACATATATGGCTATGGGT
Organism: Acidaminococcaceae bacterium; assembly: GCA_028693975.1. Classification (GTDB taxonomy): domain Bacteria; phylum Bacillota; class Negativicutes; order Acidaminococcales; family Acidaminococcaceae; genus JAQUUF01. Next base: position 2,490 of record JAQUUF010000110.1, on the reverse strand, counting down.
ACTGGTCTGGAAGTACAACGTAAGTGGGACAAAAGTAAAAATATCTATCTGCGACTAGGGTATAAGCATGTCTTCAGTGGGGCTGCTCCAGCCTTAAACTTCCACTATGTCAGTGATAGAACAAGTTCTTACCGTAATGAAGACAAACAAGATAAGGACTTCGTCACACTAGGTGCTGGCATGAATTGGCAGTTGGGACACAAGTGGAGTATGTATGGAGTATGCCAGCTAGAACAGGGTGCTCATGACAACGATGTAAGGGGGAGCGTCACCCTGAAATACCATTGGTAGAAGGAAGCAAGCAAAGGGGACTGATTTCTTTTGGCTTTTTTGGTTCATATCAAGCTTAAATCAATTGCTGCAATTCGCCCCGTAAGATTCCTCGAGCAGTACGGTATAGAAATATTGTTAGGACAATAGTCACAAAAAGCAAAATCGCCAAGGCAGCATAGCCCACCCAAGGAGTCTGATAGTCTAGTGCGAAACGTACAGAAGCAGAAGCAAAGGCGGCTAAGGGGAAGCTGATACCCCACCAAGCCATGCGAAAAGCACATATTTCTATAAAATAAGCAATTTTGCGCAAAAGAACAGCGAAGAAGAAAAAGGCCAGAGAATACAAGATGTGGGAGAATACATCTGAGCCGAAGGTGCTGACATAGGAATTGTATCCGACGGCAAAGGGCGCCAGAATAATCATAATGGTGGGTCTTAGTCCATCAGGCAACGGTGCATGCAGGATGAGACGGTGCATGATAATGGTAATCAAAGGAATAGCAAAGAAAAGGCCAATAGCAATTGTAGCAATGGCTATATCATTATAAGCTCTGATGTGAGTGAGATTGCTGAAGACAGGAACGTTGATAATACCGACAACCGGCAAAATTCACGCAGGAGTTACATCGGCGATATCTTGATTACCGGAGAGCCAACGCGAGACCATGAACCAAGCAAAGAAAGTCATGCCGCAAGCACCTACAAGCCAGAGCCCAAAAGACAAGTTAGGACAGTACTGTACAAGAACTGTAGGAATTAATAATAAAGTCATGAAGATAGTGGCAAAAAAATTAATGACTATGGGACTGGACCATTCTTTCTTGACACTGGCAAAAGAAGTAAGAGCTTTGGCAGTATAGGCGCAGGTCATAAGAAGGAAGAGAGCAATAGCGATATAGCCTAGGAGAGGACTAAGATAAGGGGGGAACCCCCAAGTTTTTTCTGCCAAACGCCAAGCTCCGGTCAGCCCGGAGAAGGCCATGACCGTACCAAATAAACTAACAGGTAAATAACTAAAATAGCCCGAAGACTTTTTTTCTAGAGACACAAGAATAACCTCTTTCTATCATAATTTGTATAGCACTGATATTATAACATAAAAACCAAGGAGGGCGGTTTTTTGGGCTTTTATTATAAACCCAACCGTGACCTTAAGCCTGAGACAGGTTATGCCTAGAGCTTAGACTAGGGTAAGATTTACAGCCTGACCAGTGCTTCTTACGCAGAGCAAATCGGTACCTATAATGGTAGTAGTATGTATCCCATGAACAGCCGTTATTTCGTTTTGGGAGCGCAATATTTGTTCTAAATTGAATAATCAAAAAAGGTCAATTGAGTATGTACCCAATTGACCTTTTTGTTATGCTCTTAGCAATTATGGCATTTATCGTAAATGCCTGCTTTTTTTAATACTTTGATTGCAGTCTCGCCAATAGAGGCTACAGTGTCAGCTACTTCAATGCCCACGGCATTCAAAGCTTTAATCTTATCGTCGGCAGTACCTTTGCCACCACTAATGATAGCACCGGCGTGGCCCATGCGTTTGCCGGCAGGAGCTTGACGACCGCTAATGAAAGCAACCACTGGTTTCTTCATGTTTTCTTTAATCCAGGCAGCGGCTTCTTCTTCGGCCGTACCACCAATTTCGCCAATCATAACTACGGCATAAGTATCTTCGTCGGCATTGAACGCTTCCAAGGCATCAATGAAGTCCATACCTTTGATGGGGTCGCCACCTAGACCAACGCAAGTGGTTTGACCAATGCCAGCCATTGTTAACTGGTAAGTTGCTTCGTAGGTTAAGGTTCCGCTACGGCTTATTACACCCACATGACCTTTTTTGTGAATATAAGTGGGCAATAGACCTAGGCGGCAACCATCCACAGTAAGGATGCCAGGGCAGTTAGGTCCAAGTAATCTTGTTTTCTTACCTCTTAGGTAATCACGTACTTTAACCATATCAAGAACAGGAATGTGCTCAGTTATACAACATACAAAATCTAAGTCGCTGTCAATAGCTTCACAGATGGAATCTGCGGCAAAGCGAGCAGGAACATAAATGACAGAGGCATTGGCACCTGTAGCGGCTACAGCTTCAGCAACTGTATTGAATACAGGAATCCCCATGACTTCCTCGCCGCCGTGACCGGGAGTAACACCAGCCACAATATTAGTACCATAATCCACAGCTATTTTCGTGTGAAAAGTAGCTTGATG
>JAQUUF010000109.1 GCA_028693975.1 Acidaminococcaceae bacterium | reverse complement strand
TCCATCGCCTTCAATATCAGGCCGCTAACTTAGCTGTGTAGTGCGGTGCTGCATACGACCTGGTAAATTGCTCCAAAAACTTCTTTTGCTTATGGTCATAAGTTTTAACCATAATTTTGTCAGGATAAAGATACAGAGAATTTGTCCACACTTGCTTGCCGTCCCAAGTAGGATTATAAATATTCCAAATCTTATTTTCGTAACAATTCCACGGAGCAGCAAAATTCTCATTAGTCGGTGCTGTATGAGTATGTCCGGACACCCAGAGCATAATCTGTGGGTTAGCCATAAGAATGTTCTTCAGCTCTGCGGCCGGTTGGACAAAACGTCCGGCAGAATTTCTCTTACTTTTCTTAACTTGCATAGTATTCTCCAGTGGAGCATGGCAGAAAATTATAGTCGGTTCCTGCTTATGTAACTGCAACGTGCCCTTGAGCCAACGGAGCTCTTGGCTATTGAGCGTTACCGCATATTTGCCATAAATATCATTAGCCGATAAGAAAATCAATCGGTAGCCATTCATCTTCTTGCTATAGTACAAATCCGGTGTAGCAAAAGCTTGCTTAAAATACTCCAGTTTGGCCTGGCGCGACTCCGGTGTTCCTTTATACAATTTATGCTTAGACCCTAAATCGTCTTGGTAATAAAACTCATGATTGCCAGCTACAAAAGTTTGCGGCTTCTTAATTTTATCCGTTAAAAGCTTTGCTTCCTTACATTCTTGCACACTGCCCGTTTTGGGAACCATATCACCTAAGAAAGCTACAAGGTCTACATCCGGCCAAGAACTAATATCTGCCGCCGCCTGCAGTTTGTTGTCCATTTTTTCTTGGCGCAGCTCCGCCTTCTGCTGCCCCATAATTTTACTGGGGTAGTGCAAATCGCTGGCTATAACTATCCTCTGGTACTCTCGCTGTGCTTGAGCCCATGTCACCGCACTCTCAGACCCAACAGCGCTGATAGCAGCAAACACTAACGCTAACATAAAAGCTATTTTTTTCATACTATGCGACCTCCCGTTGTCATTTATATCTGTTGCTTTTTATTATAACATCTCCAACAGGTCTGCTCTAATTATTTATTTTTTTTGCTACGAATTTTTATTCATTACGAGGGCTCAATATACAACAAACAAAATAATTCATACAAAAAGCACTTCCTAATTAAAGCCAATATTTCAACAGTTATATATTTGTGTTACTATAGTTAATATCAAAATAATAACGAGGTCTTATTATGCAAATTACTATTCCCTTAGCTACTTTGGTAGCACGTTTTGAGCAATACATCAGCTTCAACACTCAATCTAACGAGAGCAGTACTTCCTGTCCCAGCACCTCTGGTCAGCTGTCCTTAGCACAGTATCTAGTGCAGGAGTTGCAAGAGCTGGGTCTCACCGACGTGAGGCGCGATGCCAATGGCTACATTATGGCAACTCTGCCAGCTAACGGCTGCCCCGTTGCCCCAGCGGTCGGCTTCATCGCTCACATGGATACTAGCCCTGATATGGCCGGTGGTCCTGTCCACGCACGCATTGTAGATAATTATGACGGCGGCGATATTGTCCTGAATGCGACACAAAACATTATTCTCTCACCTACTGCTTTTCCCGAATTGTTAGATTATCAAGGACAAGCAATTATGGTCACCGATGGCACAACCCTCTTGGGGGCCGATGACAAAGCAGGCCTTGCCGCCATTGTTAGTGCCCTAGAATATCTGCTCCAGCATCCTGAGCTTAAGCATGGCAAGCTGCGTATTGGCTTCACTCCCGACGAGGAAATTGGCCGTGGTGCTGACCACTTTGATGTGGCCGCCTTCGGTGCTGACTGGGCCTACACCATAGATGGCGACGCTGTAGGCGGACTAGAATACGAGAACTTCAATGCTGCTAGTGCCACAGTAACTTGTCATGGCCGCAATGTGCATCCCGGTGCTGCCAAAGGCAAAATGCTTAACGCCATCACTCTGGCTACCGAGTTGCAGAATCTCTTACCGCCAAGCGAAGTACCCGAACACACTGAAGGCTATGAAGGCTTCTACCATGTGCATAGTATAACCGGTACAGTGGAACAATCTGTGCTACAAGTATTAGTCCGTGACCATAACCGCCAGCAATTTGAGGCCAAGAAGGCCTTCCTCCAGACCATTACCGACTTGATGAATAGCAAATATGGACCAGACACAGTAAGCTTAGACCTCAAAGACAGCTACTACAATATGGGCGAGATAATTAAGAACAACTATCATATAGTGGAACTAGCTCAGGCAGCAATGCAGTCCGTAGGTATCAAGCCTCACATCAAACCCATTCGTGGTGGCACCGATGGAGCCAGGCTATCCTTTATGGGCTTGCCCTGTCCCAACATTTTCTCTGGTGGGCTTAACTTCCATGGCAAATATGAATATCTGCCCCTGCGTTCGTTGCAAAAAGCAACTGCAACCATTGTTGCTCTAGCCATCATGGCTGGGACCAAATAAAATAAACATAAAAATGGCACTAGGGAAACTGCGCTAGCTAAACTAGCAAGCCCCTAATGCCATTTTATTAATTTTTACCAATCTTTGCGCGTACATCTAGCCACCAATAACGAGGCCAATACTTTACTTAGCACAGAACCATAAAGGGTAATCAGCACACAAAATTGCAAGAAATTAAGTTCTGGCCGTTCTATAATACGCATCAGTTGCGGCAAGATTAACGCCGACACCAACATCGACAAAACACAAACTGTTATGCGCAGAGGTATATTCCTATGCGGCAACAAGCGGAGCCAAAACTCACCCTTTTGGGTGGCACTAACCCTCGCCCATTCTTCCTCACTCCAAGCTGCATGCCAAGAAGGCAACTCCTGCAAAACACTACTTGTAACCAGGTACGCCGTCAAACCACCTAGGATAATGCCGGTAATACCCATGCCAATCGAATTAGTAGGCTGCACTACCAAAGTTTGGTCCATCTGCAAGCGAACATCTCCCATAAGGTAACCCATAACAATGTTCATGGCAATATTAGCCGCCACCGCTTTATAGCAAGCTATGGCAGTTGCACCAGACGGCAGCGGGTTCCTCACCTGGTCTTGGAACTTGGTCTGCGCTGTAGCCCGATAGCTCTCTTGCCAATCAGGCTGCACCAGACGCAAAACTACAAACTCAATTATTTTGGCACTAAGCACGCAAACAAAGATAAGCTTCAATACGAGCCAATGTGGTACGGACAATATCTGCACAGCAAAGAACCTCAAAAAAAGCGCACTCAGGCCGTACCCTACCGCACCAAAAAGCACTACATTCACAACCACTAACCCACCCAAAGAAGCAGGCAGCTTTTGCATACCTTGACTTAGCGGTACCTGTCTTGCCACGATACCTTGGGCTCGGCGCCGACTCATAATAGTGTAAATTACCACAGTATTAATCAAGGCCGTCAATGCGCCGCTAAGTGCTCCATCTATTTCCATCTGAAGCCGCAGCATATTAGTCAAAGAAAATTGAAAAAAGAAGGCACATACCAAATTAAGTGCTACCGTCAGCAGCACCAGTTTCATACTATTCAAGTATGGTAATTTATATGTTTTTGGCGGCATAATAGTTCTCCTATCCACATCCTAGCCAGCTAACATCAACACAATCTCCTTGTTATAATTTTACACAGAGAAAAACTTGGTAACAAGTGAGTTTTTGCAACTGAAACGTCACTTTTTTTCGTACTCACTAGCATTCCACACCACATGATTCCATAATTCCTTCCTTGAAGATACACCCAATTTATTATAGATATTCTGCAAAATATTCTTCAAGCGTCCGATACTAATATACTCTATGGCCGCAATCTCCTTATAAGACCTATGTCCCACTACCAATTGAGCTATTTGCAGCTCCCGACGCGTTAGCAGCAAGGTAATATTTTCTTGAGTATAGTAGTTGTGGAACTTAGTCCAATTCTGATAAATTCTTGCGCTGAGCTTATTAATCCGGTCTAAGTACTGCGGATAATTCCGCTCCAGGACCTGCTGCAGCGGCGTCCCCAAAGCATAGAAATTCTCGGCAAAAGGCATAATCAAATCATAAGGCAAAGCTAGCTGCAACGCTGACACCAGCCAATCTTCCGCTGCCCCCAATTCCTTATGCTTGGTACAAGCAAGAGCGCAGAGAAGCCTGAGATAGACCTCTGTTATAGTAAAATGCCCCTCTTGCACCGTCAGACTGAGCAAGGTCCGACAAAGAATAAACATCTGCTCAAAAGAACCGATTCCTTGCAAATATTTGGCTTGTTGATACAAGGCAAAAGCCTTGTCTTTGTCTGGCAAGCCCCCTACATCACCCCTCTTCAACCATTCAGGAGCCAACTGCGGGGCCAGCATACCCATATCTACCATGGCTAGGGATAATTCTACTAATTTATAAAATGTTTTATCTTGAATCTCCTCTAATACTCTCTCTAATTCCTGTCTCTTTTGTCGGTAGAGAGTATAATCGCCCAAAGAAATCGCGATATACATGCCCAAAGTATTCCGGCACAGCCTCGTCTCGGCACTAAGCTCTATTGAATGCAAAACATCCCTCGCCAAACTAGGTTTGCCGCTAAAAATTGCATATTCCGCTTCTATTTGCCGCTGCAAAGCCTCGTTTACTTTATCATTCGTTGTAGTCAAGTAAGATGGCACAACAGGCCCGGCCCAAGTGGTGCGTTTGCTCGGGAGCACGATAGTCTCTGTAAGTAAATTATAAGGTAGGATTGCAGCACTCTTAGCTAGAGAAGCCGTCGCTACCGCTAACCGATTGGCCCGCACACGCAAGTCTTTTGGTTTGGTGGCTGCCACTGGAATAAGATAGGTGTTCCCTAGCTTCTTAGCTCCTTGGATTCTATCTTTAATCAATAAACGCTGCACCTGCCGCACAGTAACGCCCCATTGCTCCGCTACTTGCTTAACGGTAAGATATCCTATGCCAGAAGCCATTCTCCACGCCCCCTCTTAGCCGCTCAACCTTCACTGCCATTTACTCTGTGTGCTTATATGTCGCACGGACGCCTCTTGTGCAAATTATATAATACTAGCAAT
>JAQUUF010000108.1 GCA_028693975.1 Acidaminococcaceae bacterium | reverse complement strand
ACTATATCTTGCGCATTTTCTAATGTTACCAGCATTTTATTCCTCCTTGAGCTTAGCAGCTTGCTTCTCATCCTGTGCTCTATCATATTGCTCGTACGCTTTAATCACAGCCGCTACAATCTCATGGCGTACTACATCACCTTCGGCAAATCTCATGACTCCTATATCCGGCACATTCTTAAGTACATGCGCCGCCTCAATCAAGCCTGATCTTTTGCTGTTGGGTAAATCTATTTGGGTAATATCTCCTGTTACCACCATCTTGGAGCCAAAGCCAAAACGTGTAAGCACCATCTTCATTTGTTCCGGGGTGGTGTTTTGGGCTTCATCCAAGATAATAAAGGAATCATTCAAAGTCCTACCGCGCATATAGGCGAGCGGCGCCACCTCAATGGAGCCCTTGGCCAAATACTTCTGAAAATTCTCCATACCCATCATATCATAGAGAGCATCATACAAAGGGCGTAGATAGGGGTCTACTTTGTCCTGCAAATCACCTGGCAAAAAGCCCAACTTCTCCCCTGCTTCTACTGCTGGCCGCGTCAGGATAATGCGTTCCACCTCTTTGGTTTTGAGAGCTTTGACCGCCATAGCCACAGCCAAATAGGTCTTGCCTGTACCAGCAGGTCCGATACCTATTGTAATCACGTTATGCTTAATAGTTTCTAGATAGTTCCATTGACCTAGAGTCTTGGCCTTCACCTGACGGCCCCTGTTGGTCACAAGTACTGTATCTGCGAACATACGATGGAGACTAGCTTGCCGTCCACTCTCTATCATGCGCAAACTGTAGCGCACGTCATGGGAGGTCAAGGGTAACCCTTGACGGTAGAGAAACAATAGTTCTTCAATAACTTGAGTTGCCAAATTGACAGTTTCTTCTGAACCACTGGCAATGATTACATTACCGCGGGCAACCAACACACAAGCAATGGCATCCTGCAAGATATGCAAATATTCATCATTTCTGCCTAGAATACCCACCATTTCCTGTTGGTCTTGCACATCAATTCGCATTTCAACCTGTTCTCTCGGCAAAAATCTCACCTCATTCTTTTATTTATTTCTTGATAGTAACCTTATTGAGCACTACATCCTGTACCGGCTTATCCGGGCCACTAGTTTTGACTTTCCCTATTTTTTGCACTACATCCATGCCCTTGGTTACCTTGCCAAAAACAGCATGTTTGCCATCTAACCAAGGTGTCGCTACTAGCGTAACAAAAAATTGACTGCCACCTGTGTTGGGACCTGCATTAGCCATAGACAATACTCCCGGACCATCATGCTTGAGTTTAGGTGAGAACTCATCCTTGATAGCGTAGCCGGGACCACCGGTGCCTGTTCCTGTGGGGTCTCCGCCTTGAATCATAAAGTTATCAATTATCCTATGGAAAATAGTTTTGTTATAAAAGCCCTTTTCAGCTAGTTGGATAAAATTAGCACAAGTCTTAGGTGCATCTTGAGTAGCCAAGGTTACTTCAAAGCTCCCCATATTAGTATCAAAAACCGCCACCGCAGATTTAACCTTGTGGCTAGCCGTAGCACTAGTTTTGGCATTAGTAGCACTGGCTTTTGTGGTAGTAGACCCGCAGGCCGCTAACATAAAACATAAAGATAGCAAAATTGCCGCTTTTAAAAATTTCACTGTAAAAACCTCCCCTTATTATTTCTAACTATATTATATAGGGTTAGATAGTAAAAATAAAGAATTTCCACTAAAAAACGCTGAATATATGGTAAAACACAACACTTCTTGACAATTCACCTCTTTAATCTGTATAATATGCGTCAGTGGTTGATTTATTTATAGTTTGACCACCTTCTTCCAATGGAACTATAGCTCAGATGGTTAGAGTACCACGTTGACATCGTGGGGGTCACTGGTTCGAGTCCAGTTAGTTCCACCATAATTTTCCTGTAACTAAATAACCCATTACCACAGATTTTGCTCTTTGGTAATGGGTCTTTTTTTATTTCACTTTATTTACTAAAGTACCGATGCTTTCAATCGTACATTCCATAACATCGCCTGAGTGCAAGAAACAGGGTGGTTGCATACCCATGCCGACGCCGCCCGGAGTACCGGTGATGATAATCGTGCCTGGCAGCAGGGTCATACCTTGGCTTAGCTCACTCACAATATAGGTTATGTCATGCACCAAGAGCTCCGTATTACTGTTTTGACGCAGCTCACCGTTAATACTACAGCTCAGATTAAGCTTAGGTGGGTAAGCAATAGCGTCTGCCGTCACAATACAGGGTCCCATCGGAGTAAAATCATCCAAACTTTTGCCAAAATACCACTGTTTATACGCGGTCTGAATATTACGCGCACTGACATCATTCACAATAGTATAGCCAAAAATATAATCTTGCACCTGCTCAGGTGCTACTTGCTTGGCTTCTTTGCCAATAATAACCGCCAATTCACATTCATAATCCAAAGAATCACAAATAGCAAAATGCCCGTCTACCACATCACCCGGAGCCACAGCGCGATTTACTCTCTTGCCAAAATAAATAGGCACGTTACGTTTCTTCAACTGCTCTTTGCCGAAGGAATGAGCAATTTCATCAGAATGAGCTCGATAATTAATGCCCAGACAAATCAAATCTTGTTTAGGCACAGGAATAGGTGCCAGTACTTTGACCTCACCTAAGGGCAATACAGCCCCTCCCTGCTGCTGCAATTGCGCTAGCTCAGCCAAGCTGCTGCGCACTATCAAATCATTCATATCTTCATATTGGGGCAACGGCAAGACCGCAGCCTCATCTGTCGTACAGATACCGACGCTCTCACATCCTGCGTGTAAATATGTAATAAGTTTCATATGCATTACCTCCTGTGATTACTATTTTACTTTTATTTAATTCATGTTACAATACCTTTGACAAAAAGGGAGGCAATTTTGATGTTAAGCTATAATTCTATCTATTACTGCGACGACGGGCACGGTGACTACAATCGCAGCTATGAGCAAAACAACTACGATATTGATTATGCCGATTATTCTACAGACCACCGTGATAATAATTTCCGTAATTACGAAAAGAAAATCCGTAAAAACAAAAAAGAAGAAATTAAAGATGCTTGGAAACACTACGAATAATACGCAGTGCTCCTTTAGCTTCTGAAACGTTTAAGAGCGGGCAGAGCCAAGACCAATGGTTTCCAAATAAATAAGGCAATACTGTAATCAATTAATGAGTGGATAAAAGTACCCCCACCCACCAAGAACAGAACACTGGTCACATAGCCAGCGGCCAATTGCTCCGGCTTAAACATATAGTCCGTAAAGAAGAATGGTGTTACTACCACTACCTCAGCCGCTGCATGAAGCAGAGCTAGGAAAAAGTTAAAGATGGTGGTAGAAACAGGTTTTTCGATAATCTGTGGATTTTTCCGAATTACTATGGCACCGACCAAAGCAAAAACGATATGGCTGGCCGCACGCATAGCAATGATTAACGGAGTGGTCATAAAAAAGCCCAAAGTTGTACCGAGGCAAACAGCCAGTGCCACTGAAGGCGAGATAAACATAGCCAAGAAAATTGCCACATGACTAGCTAGTGTAAAAGACATAGGCCCCAAAACAACCTTGGGCATAACCATAGGAATCACTAGCCCCACCGCACATAATAATCCAGCAACAACTATTAAAGAAACTTTCTTGTTTTCCATACAACGCCCCCTGCATTTATTATATACATAAAAAATATATATTCTCTCTTGATTTGACGTTTTAAGAGAATCTCCTGCCACAAGATAAAAGAAAAGCCTGCCTTAGTTCATCAAAAAACTAAAGCAGGTTTTATTATGTCCAAACAGACCTTGTTAGAAAAGCCAGCTATACAAGAAATATGCAATAGCAGCAATGATGAAGAAAATAGCCAAAGTAGGCAAGATAAAGAACACAAAACACAACACTAGCAAAATAATCACTATCTGCCAGAGGATACTACGGCCTCCGCCAATAGTATGCACTCTAAACTGCGGATTCTCTTGCCTGCGTTCTTCCTCTTGTTGCTTTTCTTCGTAGACCTTATAGTCAGAGCCTTTGGCTTCATTGCCCACATCTTCTATAGTCACACCAGCAAAAGAATCTCTTTCACTTTCGGTGAGAACGGTTGCCTCTTCCGGCTCGTTGGGAGTCTGGCAGTTAGGACATTCCTTTAAGCCGTCTACATATTCAAAGCCACATTTTTTACAAATCATGGTATCCCTCCGCTATTTTGAAAAAACCATCATCAGGAACCCCTCCTCATTACAATAGCGGGGATCATGCTTTTCTAGTTTCAAGGTTTCTTTAATTCTCTTGGTTGCCAGCTTCAGAGAAGCTAACGGCACACTCCAACACATTTCGGCTACATTCTGGTCCGAATAACTATAGACGCCATTGAGATGAATATAGTTAGCCACTACACCAGACGCCCAAATCTCTGGTTTGCGTACTTTTACTCTATCACTTTGGGCAAAATCTGTCCATAATCTAGTGGCCAGAGAAATATCTCTACGTGAAAAATGTTGTGGCTCCATAAACTTTTCAATATAGTTCAGTACATCGTCGTCTACCGCTAGAGCTGGTTGGTAATTACTCACTTGAGTTTCATATTTGAAAGTAGAGAGCTTGATGTAATGAGCATAGAAATAAGTCAACCGCCTAATTACCATGGGGTGCCGAGCAATGAAATCAGCCATCGTGCCTTCAGGTTCTTGAATCTTGAACCATTGGAAACTGCTCTCTAGCATACTATGCAATTGCTTGCGTGCCAGTTTGTTAATTTTGAGGCAACGAACATAATTCATCACCATAGATTGATTGTAGAAGATATGTCCAATAATCAGCATGTCTTCCCACTCCATATCCTCTTCTAGCGGCAGATTCAACAGGTATTCTTCTTGGGTGAGGAAATCACGGCAAAGATAATATCCCTCGTCACGAGCTTCTTCCACCGAAAACACCGCCAAATGAGCTCGGCTTATCTCCTGTACCAACGCCAAATTAGCCGTGGCACCTTGACGAGCAAAATGCTGCAACGGCGTCAAATCATCCTCAATCAGGTGATAGTCAAACAAGAAATAATCCCAGAAGCACTGCCAAAACTCTTCGTCTTCTGCCTCA
>JAQUUF010000107.1 GCA_028693975.1 Acidaminococcaceae bacterium | reverse complement strand
CCGGTATTGTAGAACATCTGGTCCGGCAGAGCCACAATGGCCTCCAGGAGACCCCTCTCTACAACATAGCGGCGAATCTCGCTCTCACCACTGCCGGCATCACCGGAGAACAGCGGCGAACCATTCAAGATAATAGCAATGCGAGCATCGTCTTCGGCCTTGGCCAAGAGGTTCTCCAAGAAGAGCATCTGGCCGTCGCTAATACGGGGCGTCCCCCGGCGGAAGCGATTATCCTTGCTGTCCGAGGCCGCCTCAGCCAAGACGGCTGTCTTCTCATTCTTCCACTCCACCCCAAAAGGCGGATTAGTCAAGAGCAAATCAAACTTCTGTCCATAAAAAGCATCACCCACTACATCGCTCTTTCTCTCCTTGTCCGGCTTAAGTAAGGTATTACCACTAACAATGTTATTGGCATCTTCGCCCAGCATCAGCATCTCAGCGCAGCAAGTAGCATAAGCTACATCGTTGCTGTCCTCCCCGAAGAGCTTCACCGTAGCATTCCCCTGGCTTAATTCATGCACTCTGCGCTGCATCACCGTCAGCATACCGCCGGTACCGCAACAGCCATCGTAGGCACGGAGTACTTTGCCCTGCTTGAGCAAATCTTGTTCTCTGTCCGCTAGCATGAGGTCCACACAGAGCTCAATAACCTCACGAGGCGTATAGTGGTCACCTGCTTCAGCGTTAGCTTTGTAGGTACGGATAATTTCTTCAAAAATATAGCCCATAGTCAAGGGGTCTGCATGCTCCGGATTGAAATCCAGCTCGGAGAACGCCTTCACCACTTGGAAGAGCAAGCCCTTCTTGACCATGGTGTCAATCTGCGTCTGGAACTGCAAGCCTTTGAGAATCTTCTGCACGCTGATAGAATAAGCACCGACAAACTCCTTGAACGTATTATCCAGACTGCTAGCATCCCCTACCAGCTCTTCTAAGGTCAGGCATTTCTCATTATAGAAGGGCACACCACAACGGCGGCTCACCAGCTGCTCCTTCTCTTCCGGCTCCAGCCCCTTGTCAGCTAGGGCTTGGAGCTCCTTTTTAATGTCTTCATTCTTAGAGGCCAGAATACAATCAAAGCGTCTGATAATGGATAGTGGAATAATAACATCCCCATACCTTTCGGAAGAATAGGGACCGCGGAGCAGATTAGCTATATCTGTTACCATTTTTACTTTTTCATTTAATGCGCCATAGTCCATCATTGTTCTTTACCTCCAAATAAATTAAGTAAATCCATATTTTTATAAATTTTGGCTTGCTTGCTGTTCCCCACCTGTTGCTCCACCTGCAAAAAACCAGCTTGAACCAAGCTATTGAGGATGGCGGACGCTGTCTGCCGATGCATACCGGCGTCCTCCAAATCTTTGGTGCGAATATAGGTCTTAACGAAAGCCAGTCTAATTGCCGTCCGCAGATTCTCCTTGTTCCCTCCTAGACCCTTAAGGAAACCGCCGCTGGTATACTGCTGATACAGAGCTGTTATTTCTTCCACCAGAGCAAGGGTCTCCTGCGCCGTCTGGCAGAAACAAGTCAGCATATATTTAACAACCTCGTCATACTGTTTGCTCTTGGTCGTGTCATTGAGCAGAGCATAATACTCATTTTTATTCTTGATAATAAAGGCACTGGCATAGAGATAAGGTTTGCTCAGATAGCCCTTATTGCAGAGAAAAAGTATATTCAGAATTCTACCGGTACGTCCGTTGCCGTCATGGAACGGATGAATGCACTCGAACTGATAGTGAGCCAGAGCTATTTTGATGAGAGGATGCAGAGAGAAGCGCTCGTCGTCGTAAATAAATTCCAGCAAATCCATCATCAGCCGATTCAGCAAATCCAGTCCGTGGGGTGGCGTATACAAGATAGTCTGCTCACCGCTGGCGGCAACGCTGGCAATTCTGGTCAAGCTGCTCGCTAAGCCCGGCAGATTCTTGCGTAAGCCCTGTTCCCGATTATTAAAGGTAGCGTTAATAGCGATAATGTCACTGATGCTAAGCAGATTAGCCTTGGCTTGCATATTAGTATAGCCCAAGAACAAACCTTCTTTGTAACTAGCAACTTCCTTCACCGCAGGCGTCATCTTGCTCAGGCTGAGGCCTTTGTAGAGCTCATCATTGGTAGTAACGATATTCTCCACCGCACTACTGCATTTAGCCTCCTGCAAGAGCAAGTTGTCCAAAACGATAGCGTCATTGGGCAGACGCTTAACGGCATAATCCAAGACAGATAAGGCCACCCTCGTATCCTCGGCCAGACGCAAAAGCTCTTTGGATTCTTCTACGTAGATGGTACTTATTAACGGCAAAGCATTAAAGGGCATAGTAATCTCCATACGCTGCTCCCCCTTTCTACTGCTATGCTAACTATAGCATGGCACTCTCAGTAGTGTCAATGTCGAAGTTTATTATATATTTCGACATTGAAAGAAAAGGGCGTGATATTTGCCCAAAATATCGACATCAACCCATTAAAATAGCTAAGACTGCACAAAACCCAAAAACGCGTATATTTGCCCCTACTCTCCCCAACCCCAAAAATAGTCGAGATTGCTGTCAAACCCAAAAACGCGTATATTTACCTTTCTCTCTAACCCCAAAAATAGTCGAGATTGCGGCTGATATTAGGAAAAGGAGTTGCATGGGACTGGGATAGAACTAAAAGTTCATCCCAGGTCCACGCAACTCCTTTGACAACATAGCAGCCCAATATCGGCTATTTTTTGAAATCGACGAACGACCCAATCCCCTTCCCCGACGCCACCATCGGGCTCACCATATCCTTGGGGGAAACAGTCACTTCTATGATATGCGGCTTGTTACTCTGCAGTGCCTGCTCCACCGCCGAAGCCAGTTCCTCGGGAGTAGTAGCATGGGTACCGGCTACGCCAAAGGCCTCACCGTACTTGACAAAATCCACATAGCCCGGCAATTCACAGGACATGAAGCGTTTGTTGAAGAACACTGTCTGTAGCTGGCGAATCATACCCAGACCGCTGTTATTGAACACAATGGCAATGACAGGCAGATTGTACGACGCAATGGTAAAGAGCTCCGAGCCAGTCATCTTGAAGCCGCCGTCGCCGCTGATGCTGACTACATGCTTCTGCGGACAGGCGAATTGCGCTCCCATAGCCGCAGGCAGACCAAAACCCATGGTGCCCAAGCCACCGGAAGTAAGCCATTGACGTGCGAACTGCACTTTCAGATGCTGGGCCGCCCACATTTGATGCTGCCCCACATCGGTAGTAACGATAAAATCCTTATCTTTCAGTACCGGGCTCAAGGCCTGAAAGAACTTAGGTGCATCGCCGTTGCCGGCATCTTCTTCCCAGCTGGGCCAAGTCTTGATAATATCCCACCAAGCACTCAGGTCTTTGGGCTCGCAAGCTGCCGTAAGGGCATTGAGAGCCATCTTCATATCCCCGGTGATACCAATCTCCGAATAGAGATTCTTATCTATCTCGGCAGGGTCAATATCCATATGCACAATGGTTTTTTGCGCTACATAGCGATGAGCATCGTCCGTTAGTCTATCATTGAACCTGCTGCCAAAGGCTAGAATCAAATCAGCCTCTTGCACCGCATTATTAGCTTTGGCGTGACCATGCATACCGGTCATGCCCAGATTAATACTACGGTAGTCGCTGCAGGCACCCTTGCCCATCAGAGTGTTGACCACAGGAATATGTAATTTCTCTGCCAAATCCATAGCATCATATTCCGTATTAGCGTTAATCACACCACCGCCAATGAGCATAACAGGCCGCTCGGCCTTATTAATAGCGTCAATGGCTTTTTGCACCTGCTCCTGCCGTGGCGGAGTAATGGGCAAATCTTGCAAAGTCTCCTCTTGGTAGTCGATGAGAGCCGTCTGCACATCACGCGGCACATCCACCAGGACAGGTCCCGGTCGGCCACTCTTGGCCAGCTGGAAGGCTAGCCGCAAAGTCCCGGCCAGCAGCTGGGGCTCTTTGACCAAGAAGTTATGTTTGGTAATAGGCATAGTAATGCCGGTAATATCTACTTCTTGGAAGGCATCACGTCCTATAAGGGAGGTCGCCACCTGCCCGGTAATAGCTACCACCGGAATAGAATCCATAAAAGCCGTCGCCAGACCGGTGACTAGATTAGTCGCACCGGGACCAGAGGTAGCTATGCAGACGCCGACACGTCCACTGGCTCTGGCAAAACCATCGGCAGCATGAGCCGCACCCTGTTCGTGGCAAGTTAAAATATGCCTAACAGGTCCATTTTTGAGCGTATCATAGAGCGGTAGAATTGCTCCTCCCGGATAGCCAAAGACTGTATCCACGCCCTCTTGTTCCAAACATTTTACAATTATTTCTGCACCTGTCAGCTGCATATTCTCACTACCTTCCCCTCATGCTTACTTAATTATTGAGCGTCTAAGACCGCTTGTGCTACTAGATGTCCCATCTGCGCCGTAGAAACTCGCTGCAACCCCTCACCACACAGGTCAGGCGTACGATACCCGGCCGCATAGACTGCATCAACTGCCGCTTCAATAGCAGCAGCAGCTTCCGGGTTGTGCAAAGAATAGCGGAACATCATAGCCGCAGACAAAATCGTACCGGTCGGATTGGCAATACCCTGCCCGGCAATATCGGGAGCACTGCCGTGGATAGGCTCATAGAGACCCGTGCCGTCGCCCAAGCTAGCCGAAGGCAAGAGACCAATAGAACCACCGATGACAGAAGCCTCATCCGACAAAATATCGCCAAAAATATTATTAGTTAATACTACATCGAATTGGGTGGGATTAGTCACCAATTGCATAGCACAATTATCTACATAGAAATGATTAAGCTCAATTTCAGGATAATCTTTTTGCTGCATTTCTGTGACAATACGGCGCCACATTCTAGAGGACGCCAGCACATTGGCCTTGTCCACAGAAGTAACTTTGCCGCCACGCACCTTGGCTGCTTCAAAAGCATATCTAGCAATGCGCTCCACTTCGGGGCGAGTGTAGAGCTCCACATCAGAAGCTGTTTCTACACCGTCAATTTCGCGAGCTTCGTTGTGCTCGCCAAAGTAAATACCGCCAGTCAGTTCTCTGACTATCAACAAATCGGTACCTGCCACCTTCTCCGGCTTGAGCGGAGACAAATGAGCTGTATATTTGGAAACAGACATCGGGCGGTAATTGCA
>JAQUUF010000106.1 GCA_028693975.1 Acidaminococcaceae bacterium | reverse complement strand
CCCGATACTCAATCTGCCGATTACAGCGGTGTGCAACGGCTAGCTCACCAAGCATGGACTAGTAACAAAGATGCCCAGCTCTATATCTCTATGGGCGACTTAGTAGATAATGGCGAAGACAAACAGCAATGGCAAGGTTGGTTTGACGCTATGACTGGCCTACGCGAGAATATTCCTTTGGCCGCAGTGATGGGCAATCACGAGACCTATAACCTTGCTTGGAAAGTACGACAGCCAGCAGCTTTCACCCATTTTTTCCACTTCCCGACCAATGGTAACAACAACTACGCCAATCAATTCTATGCTTTTGATTATGGTCAGGTGCATTTTACCGTAGTGGATACTCAGTTCAAGGAAGAGGAAGCTTGGCAACCTAATTTATCCGCAGACGAAATTGCTTGGTTGCAGCAAGATTTAGCCAACACCAAGCAACCGTGGAAAATAGTCCTGCTCCACAAGGACCCTTTGCAATATGCTTTTGCCAACCGACCGCAAACACCACGGGAGGAAGGTTTCTCGTCAGAAGGTCGCCTCCTAATGCCCCTTTTTGATAAGTATGGCGTGGATGTTGTGCTCAGCGCCCATTTGCACACCTATCGGCGGCGAGGCACAATTAAAAACTTCCGCCGTGCAGACCAAGGTCCGTACTATATTCTCACCGGCGTGGCCGGGGATGTCCGCTACCCCAATCTTTGGCGGCAGCATCACCTGGACGAGTTCGTAGCGCCACAACCGGAGAAAAACAATTACCTAGTACTGGAAGCCACTCCCGCGAGACTTACCTTCACTTGTTTTGCAGCAGAAGGTCAACTTATAGACAAGGCTGTAATTACCAAAAATAACGATTAAGAATCACCCCAACTGTTCACTACTTGTTCACTTTTTCGCCCTTTGTTTGTCACTTGTTCTGAGTATACTAACAGTGTAGTAAAGATCACCCCTCTTTGCTACAATCTTCCCCATCAAATCATCATAAACAACTTCCTTTCGAGAGAACCGTTGGCCACCCCGCCAACGGTTTTTTCATGTTCTCTTGCTTTTGTGTTAACCTTACATTTTTCAAGGTTGTTCTTATGGTATTCTCTCGTTATAATACAACTAGTTTATTGATGAAAGGAAGTTGTCTATGTCTACTACAACCAACCGCCGCCTGTGCCGCATTGCTTTTTTGAGTGTTCTCATTACTTTAAGTGGTATGTTCAAGCTGCCCAGCTTCTTACCTGGCAGCGAATTCCAGCTCTCTGCTCCCATCGCTGTCGCTATTTGCTGTAGTTTTGGTATCGGCGAATACATCTATGCGGGACTTATCTCCAGTATCTTGGGCTTGTTATTGGGTACTCAACATGTGCTCAATGTGGGAATCGCCCTAATTTTTAGAGTAGTTGTTGCTATTGTCTTCTATTATATGGGACCTTCCCGTCTCTTTTATACCCTGTCCGGTCCCTTGGGAACCTTAGTCGCACGACTGTCTCTTGCTCTGGTAATAGGAAAAGCAGCCTACCCTTTGGTCTTGGCGGCTGCTCCCGGTATGCTCTTTACTGCTGTGACAGCTCCTTTTCTGGGCCGCATCCTTACTTCCCTGAAAGAGAGGCTTGCTCTTGCCAAACTGCAATAAGCGTCTCCATCGCTTGCGTGAGTTCTGCAGCAGATAACCCTGCCGTTACTGTCAGCCGCAAACGGCTCTCGCCCGGCGCCACCGTAGGTGGTCGAATAGCCGAGAGAATAATTCCGCGCTCATACAAACATTCTGCTAGGCGACTAGAGCTTGTAGCATCTCCTACCAAAAGGGGAATGATAGGTGTGGCACTGGGCAAAACAGGTAGGTGAGCAGCGCTGAGCAACTCTCTAGCCAAAGCTGTATTAGCCTGTAAATGCCTCAACAATTCTGCGCCCTTGTGCCGCAACAGTCGTAACGCTGCCTGAGCCATAGCCAAATCCACTGGAGTTAACGCCGTGCTAAAAATAAAAGGACGAGATTTGTTACGCAAATAATCCAAAATGAGTCTAGGCCCTGCCACATAGCCACCCTCACTGGCCAAGCTCTTGCTCAAGGTTCCTACTTGCAAATCAACTTGTCCTTGCAAATGATAATAAGAAGCAGTCCCTGCGCCGTCGGCACCGAGAACACCTACTGCATGAGCATCGTCAATAAGCAGCAGTGCCCCATATTGCTGCTTTAACCTCACTAATTCCGGCAAGGTAGCAATATCACCGTCCATGCTAAAAACACCGTCGGAGACAATAAACTTCTCCCCCGAGTGGTCTCTCCAGGCTTCTAGCTTCTGAGCCAAATCTGTCATATCACTATGCTTATAGACCACCACCTGCGCCTGACTAATGCGGCAGCCATCGATAATGCTGGCATGATTAAGTTCATCGCTAAAAATAATATCGCCGGGACGAGCCAAGCCAAAAATAACCCCTAAGTTCGTCATATAGCCGGTATTAAAAATAAGAGCATCCTCCGTGTGCTTGAATTCTGCCAATTCACGCTCCAAAGAACTAGCCGCAAATACACCTCCCGTAGTCAGTCGTGACCCCGTTGAACCACTGCCATAGGCTAGTGCCTCTTGGGCAGCTTTTTTTATGTCCGGGTGATCCGTCAGCCCCAAATAATTATTGCTGGAGAGTACCAAATATTCCTTGCCTGACCTATCTCGGGCATGACAATTATCGATAAAGGCTAGATCACGTACCTGGCGATACAAACCCTTGCTCTTAATTACCTCAAGTTCCTTCTTAATGCGTTGTTGTAACATCTATTTGCTCCCCCGTTTGTACTAGAATTACTTGCTCTTGCAGATAATGAATTAATCGAGGCAAATCGGCTCCTGGCTGTACAAAAAAGACGCGCCCACCAATTTCATCACCTTTTTCTTTCAAAACCGGTATTCTCCTATACCCACGAGCAGCACTGCCCACGTAGCCAGTCACATAGTCCGGGTCATCGGACCAGCACAATTCTGCCACAATCCCCGGCGCAGAAGCCACCTTAGAGGCCAAGACCAAAGCTTCGCGCACATGGTCCCCATAAAGATGCGCCGCAGCCAGGCTGCGTTGGAAGCGGGCGGCATCGGCCACGTCCATCTTGGTAACCCTAACTCCCCGCTGGCCCAAAGCATCCAGCCGTTCCCCACTCAGGCTATCTAAGAGCATAGCCCCACGCATACTAGTAGCTAGCTTACTGATAGCCTCGATACCGCACCGAGCCGCGGCTTCGCTCACGCTAGTCTGCACTAATTCTGCCAACGCTGCCTGGCGCCCCTCTGTTACCGTCGCTACTGCATGCTCTGCCAAGGGTAAAAGCGGACAATACTGCACCATCTCCGGTTTAACTAATTCTACCTTAATATTAATAAAGTCGGCTTCGCCCTTTTGGTGCGTTTGAGCCCGCTCTAGCATGGACAAGACCTGTTGCTCAAGGTCTGCTCCAGAGACAATGCGCTCTGCGCCGGAGATATGCTTACCTCCTTGGCCCAAGACTCCTCCTTGCGAGGCTCTCATTTTCACACTAAAATTTTCTCTTGCTATTTCTTCTAGCATACAACCACTCCCTGTAATCTACTCAAACATTGGCTACCTCAAATTATAAAATTACTAACGCTCTCGGTCAACTGCAATATGTATTAAGGTTAACGCAAATAGCAAAAAAGACAGGAGCCTAAGCTCCTGCCTCTTGTTACACTCTCTTTTGCTTATTCTTTCATCCACAAGCCATGCAAATTGCAATACTCATAAGTAGCAATTAGCTTATCGCCCTCTGCCAACAAGAAAGTTGCTTCAGGTTTGTCACCAGGTTTCAAAGCTTTACGTTGTCCGCCCTGCTCAGTATGAATATAAATCCACTGGATGTAATGTTTCTCTTCCATGGGGTGGGCTACGCTGCCAACCTTAACCTTTACTTCGTTGCCATTGACTTCTACTACAGGAACATGTTTCTCTTGTGCAGCATCAGTTGTATTAGCGACCAACTCCGTCATTTTCTCGCCGCAGCACATCATGGGTACGCCGCCATCGCGAATCAAACCAACCAAATTACCGCAATGCTTACAAACAAAAAATCTCACCTTAGACATAATAACCCTTCTTCCTTTTTCTTTAGTATTATACTATCTACTGGTAATATTTTACCACAATATACACAATAATAATCATTAATTAGCCAAAATTTGCACTTTTTTCACAGATTAAAAGAGGGCATCACTATTAACATTTTTAGCTTTCTGATTCCGACCGCCCATGCGTTTCTCCTTCAGCGGCATCGTATCATAAATATGTTTGTCCAAACGATATTTAATCAGCTCTATACCCTCAGCTATATAGCTTAGCAGCTCTTGTTCCGTAATAGCGCAACTGGTAATATCATTTTGAATTTCATACTGGCCTTTTTTCTTGTACACATCTATACCGTGACGCAAGAGTTCCTCCGCTACGGCTTCAATAGTAGGAGCCATTTCCTCTTCTTTGCACACAGCCGGGGTCTCTTCCTCCACCCCTTGCTTATAACCAGCGAGCAGATAAGCGGGTATACCTAACTCTCTAGCCAAAGAAGTAATACCCTCTAGCTTCATGTTGACTACATTGCCACGTTCCCAACGATAAATACTGGCAGGACTAACCCCAGCTCTAACGGCCAACTCCTTCACTGACAAGCCCCGCTCAATTCTTTTTTGTTTCAAAATATTTTTGATCGCCATCCCCGTTCACCTCACACCATTATTATAGCACAAAAGACAGCCATCACTGGCTGTCTTTTTCATAAGTATTAGCTAAGCGGGCAAACTCTTCCAAGCTCAAAGTCTCACCCCGACGCTTACCATCAATCTGGGCTCGTTCCAACCAGTTCTTGACCTGCTCACTATTTAGCCCCATATTCTTGAGAGCATTATTCAACATCTTACGCCGCAAACTAAAGGCTGCCTTAACCACCTGAAAGAAGGTTTTTTCCTCCACTTGAACCGGTGGCTCCGTTCTTCTTTCGCACACCACCACTGCCAACTCGACGCTAGGAGGGGGCACAAAGCAGCCAGGCGACACCTTAAAGGCAAAATGAGGCTGTGTGTAATACTGGATAGCTACGGAAAGTGCTCCGTAATCCTTACCCCCGGGCTGAGCCGTCATCCGCTCTGCCACTTCTTTTTGGACCATTACCACCAAACGGCGGAGCGGTAGCTTTTGC
>JAQUUF010000105.1 GCA_028693975.1 Acidaminococcaceae bacterium | reverse complement strand
CAACTTTATGAGTTTGAACACGGCTGGCAGTTACTACAACTTGTCCCAAATCATATTCTTGCAACGCTTCTGCACAACTTAAACCGGAACTACCAAATAATACCCCTGTACTAGTGATAACTACCGTCATCAAAGCTTTTACTCCACATCTTTTCATTTGCATACTCCCACTCCTTTATTATCTAATATTTATACATTTTGTTTATTTAACCATCTTTGTATTGTTATATGCTAACAAAAAAGCCCTCCTGCGTAAGCAGAAAGGCCAAGCAAAACTAACATAGTTTTACTATTATCTGTCGCTCGCAGAAGATTGTAGCACTAGGCGGTTGCCTGACTTAGCTCCAAGAGCATCACAGGGACGGGATCGTGTTGGATTGACACCAACTTACCATTAAAAATAATACCTAGTCATTATTAAATTACGTACATTATAAACTATATACCCGTAGAAGAGTCAATTATAAAAGAATCTTAATATCCCTTAATCAGCTTCTCCTGACTCATGTCAAACACATCACCATAGGCATAATTAGCAATGCCTTTAATAGCCCAGACACAATTCTGAGAATTACTATAGAGATATTTATTGGGTATGGGAATTATATGCTTAAGCGCACGCATACCTTCTAGTGCTGGGTCGTTAAGAAATTCTTGCTTAAATTCTTCAGCCTTGGCCACATCATTGACCTTAGGCTTAGAGACCAAGAAGAAATCAGGATCAGCAGCCACTACCAATTCCTTAGTTAACTTCTCGCCATTATTAATACCCACCGCGGCTATACCATTAATTACTCTAGCATTATTACATAGCTCGTCAAACATACTACCTTTGCCGCCGTAATTAGTCATTTTGGATACCAGCATAGCTACAGGCTTTTTGCCAGTTCTTTTGTCTAAGGTTGCTTTGATATCAGCCATCTGTCTATCCATTTCGGCAATCACCCTACGCCCAGCGTCCTCTTCCTGAACAGTCTGAGCAATGAGCTTAATATCGTTTTTGATATCTTCTATATTGCGCGGGGTCTTGCACACCACTACCGGATAGCCCAAATCACGAAAAGCATTAATCATTTCTGGCTTGTTGGTACTAGGTAGAATGATGACATCTGGTTTAATTTGGATGACCAATTCTGTGGGAATAGAAGTGAAGGAATGAATTACCGGCTTGATATTTTTAGTTTCTTCTATTATATAGGAAGAGTCTGGCTCCTGATCCAAAAAGCAGGCCGCAGCCATACGCTCAGGTGGCACTATACCCAAAATCATAGTATCAAAAGTCAAAGATTGCGAAAGAATTTTCAGCGGTTTTTTCGGTATAGTTACCTTAGTCCCCTGTGAATCAACTACGGTATAGCTCGTACCAATTGATGCAGGTACTTGCTTCTGTTCTTGGGGCTTACCGCAACCAGACAACAAGGTTACTATTGCGAATAACGAGACTAATAGCTTTATTTTTCTATAATACATTAGTACCTCCATTGCATTTGCGAACTATATTCAAATACCGTCATATGCTTATTAGGCTCTATGACGGTATACAAAATATATTACTTAATGCGTTCCTCTAACAATTTTGACGCCCTTTGTTTGCAAATAGGCGGCAACTCCTTCAATCTCAGGACAAGGCTCCTTAGTATCTTTCTTTTTGGCGCAATGAGAAATATGCAAATACTCCACACCCAAATCAAGTAGGCGGTCTGCCTTCTTCTTAAGCCCTTCATCGTCTGCGATAAAATGCCCACAGCCATTGCAGCGCCACATAGCAATCAGCTCTGTATCAGGACCATAATCAGCAAAAGCCTTATTCCTCTCACGCACTGCCCTCAAACAACCTGCGCCGGCACATCTATCGCCAGTTATTTTGCAAGCCAAAATAGAAATTTTCGTCATAACGAACCTCCTGTAAAGTCTCCCTATTAGAATTTATAAGTATAAGTTAACAAGTAGTTAATCGGTGTACTGTAATAAGTGGAGGAACTATGAGAGACAATATCCTCCCGATTAAACAAATTATCAATAGTAAGAGTGATAGTACTATTCTTATCAGGACTATAAGAATTATTCCAAGTAGTTAAGAAATATGGTTTCGCATCAAAAGAGTGCTCAGCCGAAGGAGTTTGTACCCTATCTGCCAAAATACTACCACTTAGT
Organism: Acidaminococcaceae bacterium; assembly: GCA_028693975.1. Lineage (GTDB taxonomy): Bacteria > Bacillota > Negativicutes > Acidaminococcales > Acidaminococcaceae > JAQUUF01. The sequence goes on along the minus strand of JAQUUF010000105.1, from coordinate 3,047 downwards.
GAAGAAACCCATTTGGATTTTTTATAAGTCACGCCACCTGTTAATTGTAGTTTACCAAATTTACGGTCCCAATAATCTTTCTTGTCACTATTTACTTCTGGATTTTGGTAAGTAATTCCATAATTATACGATAAAGGGCCGTCGCTTGCAATATCACAAGATAGTTCAATACCCAAATTTCTAAAATCCTCATTTGTATATTGGTATTCTTGTTTATTCTTATCCCATGATGCTGAAATATTATCTTTTATATTTGTTTTTAATATAGCTACACGCCAAGCATGAGAATTGTGGTTTTGCTTCCAGCCAATTTCATAGTTCATACCAGTTTGTGGTTTTAATCCTGGATTAGGTATCGCAGAATCGCTGGCACCATACATTTGTGCAAAAGTAGGCATAATAAATGATTGCGTTATACTAGCATAAATATTATTTTCCTCATTCATTTTATGCACATATTGAGCTCCAGCACTAAAGTTATTATAATTTTGGTCACCTTCTGCACCAGAAGTCCATGTCTCGCGAGCACTAACAGTAACAGTATTCTTATTGTCAAAATTTTGTTCCCATTGTCCAAACACAGCCCAATTATTTCTAGCATATTCAGAACCAGTAGTAGTAGAAATTGTTTTTAGCTTTTCATATTTTTCTCTTTCCCAGTTAACACCTAGGATAGCTTTTGATTTATTGCTAATATCCCAATTTCTTTGAATCTCTGCACCATAGGTTACATTACGTTCTTTGGTATTATAAAGACTATGTTTAACGCTAGACCTGCTAATAAATGTATCCCCATCTGATTCTACCGTTCCGTGATTAACAAACAGGCTTCCCTTCCATAAATCATCTTTATACAACAATTGAGCCATGTGAGCCTCGGTAGTATAAGTACGATTATTAAACTCATCGCCAACTTCCACACCCTTCTTGGTTGTCGTCACACTATTGATAAAACGATCATATGTTGCCTCTGTCTTATAGTAATCATACAGAACATTCAACCTGTTATTAATTTTATAATCAAACCCAATATCTTTTTTAGCAATATCTTTAGCATTAGTTGTAGTAGTACCAACGACTGTTTTAGTATAATTCACATCAGATATTGTTCTGTCTTTTACCTCTCCCCATTTATTGTAACTAGCGTGCATATTAAATTTCTCATCAGCTATGCCAACACCATAGTTTTGTTGACCATAATTACCAAATCCCGTAGTAATGTAGCTACTGCCTTGCCCACCTTTTTTGGTAATAATATTAACAACACCCGCCATAGCCTCACTACCATAAAGAACAGAACCTCCACCTTTGACCACTTCAATACGTTCTATATTTTCGGCAGGAATAGCATCTAAATTATATTTGCCACGCCAAGATACCGGGTTTCCATTAACCAATATCAACGTACCGTTATCAATGCCGCGAATGGTAACTTCATTAATCATTGTGCCCATAGAAGCATTACCCTGCGCAAATGTTTTATAGGAAAAACCATTAACTTTAGATAATGCATCTGCCGCATCTTTGGCTCCAATATTTTTTATTTGTTCTTTAGTTAAAATAACAGTAGATGCTGCTACATCTACTTCTTTCTTCTCGTAACGAGTCGCCGTTACAACCATATTGCCCAAATCATACTCGGGGATTGCTGCAGCGAAGGCAGTGGCGCTTAGCAGCAACGTGCCAGCCATAAGCCCTCCCATTAACACGCTTAACTTCTTACTTGCTTTTGTCATCTTACAACATCCTTTCTGAAAACAATAGTTATATTCTCCTTAGCCACTGTATCCATCTTTCAGGTCATACAGCTTATAAGTTGAAAACAAAAATCCCCTCTGCCTAATGCAGAAGGGACAAGACACAGTGAAGTATCTATACTTTCTGTCATTCGCAGAAACTATATTTAAGCTACAATTACAGGCAGTTTTCTGACTTAGCTCCAAGAGCATTACAGTGGCGGGACCGTATCGGATTTGCACCGATTTACCTTTTAAAAAGCAGAACCTATAATCATTTTCACCTAATAAAACAACTACTTTTATAATTATAAACTATATACTTGTAGTAGAGTAAAGCCTAAATCAATTATTTTTTTTTTATTAATAAAATACTCTAGCTAAATATTTTTTCTAGTATATAATAACAGGTGAAGACATTTTTTTAGGAGGCGTGCATGACCACATTATATCAACCCATTTACTTTACCATCGGCGAATTCGCTGAGCTTTTTAACATCTCCAAACAAACTCTGTTCTATTACGAGCGCAATGGTATATTTGCTCCGGAGCATACTGCTGACAATGGTTATCGCTATTATTCATTGCGACAATATTTCATTTTTGAAATAATAATTACTCTGCGCAAATTGAATATTCCTCTCAAAACTATTAAGGAATATGTTAATAACCGCAGCCTTAAGACCTTGACTGGTCTCTTTGAAGACAAAATAATAGACTACGATATTCAAATAGGAATATTGGAACGCAATAAGCAAAATCTCGAATCAAGACTAGCTAGGCTTAAGTCCTTGGCAACAATGGAGCTTGATAAGCCCTTTTTGAATGAATGTGCTACTGAATACATGGTAGTAGACGAGCTACCTGACAAGCGTTCTTCTATGAAGAAGCATATCAAAGCAGTAGCAGCTCACAGACTTCCTTTCACTACTGATGAAATTATTAACGAATATTTAGCTGGTTACATCTTATCTAGAGACAAACTTTTATCTGGAGATTTTAAAAGTCCCTCCACAATATACACTCGCGTCACCCACCCAGATGAATACCCTCACTCTGTCCCACGAGCTGCTGGTACTTATCTTACCATTCGCCTCAAGGATGCCTATCATGCTACCCATATGCTAGGCCTCAGAATGTTACTAGATTATGTTCAAACAAATAATTTGCGTATTATTGGCGATGCCTATATTCAGAAGCTACGCAATTATTGGTCGTCACCTAATCATCAAGATTACATCACTCAAATAGAAATCCCTGTAGAAAAAATTTAATAAAAAAAACAGACGTGCTGTCATAGTTATGATAATT
>JAQUUF010000104.1 GCA_028693975.1 Acidaminococcaceae bacterium | reverse complement strand
AGTGGAAAAAATGGGTGAAAGCTGCTGGCTGTCGTACTTTCCAAGCAAGGTTATAGGTCTCGTGATTGCCCATCACTGCGGCCAAAGGAATATTCTCGCGTAGGCCAGTCATAGCGTCAAACCAACTTTGCCATTGCTGTTTGTCTTCGCCATTATCCACCAAGTCGCCCATAGAGATATAGAGCTGGGCATCTTTGTGACTAGTCCATGCTTGGTGAGCTAGCCGTTGCACACCGCTGTAATCGGCAGATTGAGTATCGGGGAAGATGAGAGCGCTGAAGGAAGCACCGTCCCCTGTCTGCAAGGCATGCCAAGCTCCCTGGGCTTGACCGTTACTGATACGGTATTCATATTCTTTTTGGGGTTCTAGTGCGGTTAATTCTGCTGTATAGATGTAATAAGTGACTTTGTCATCGACAAATTTTTCTGCCTGAGCACTCTGGTGGAGCATTTTATCACTGCCCTTGAGACGATACTCGACTTGCAAAGAGGAGTACTCGCGGTTGCTGTTCCACATAATGGTACGGCTCAAATTGGTGTTGGTGGTAACAAGCTGGCGCAAGGCGTGGACATCGTCGAAAGAAGTATTACTCTTGCTGGCACTACAGCCGGACAACAAAGCAAGTGTAAGTAGCAAAAATATTGGTAAAAAATAGTCATGAAAAATCATTCTTGTAAGTTTCATTGTTGCTCCTCTTGGTAGCCAAGGCACGTTTTGAACATTAGATTAATTGTACACAGTTTATAGCTGTTAGAGTAAGGATACTACTTAGAGTCAACTACAAGTCAAGCTTTTTTAACCTAAGGCGACATCCAAAATCATCATAATAACAAAACCTACCATGAAACCGATAGTGGCATAATGGGTGCTTTCGTGTTGGTCGCGGCCGGATTGAGCTTCGGGAATTAGTTCTTCCACTACTACGTAGAGCATGGCTCCGGCGGCAAAGGCTAGAGCGTAGGGCAAAATGCTGGTCATACTCTCGACCAAGAGACAGCCGAGAATGCCGGCGGCAGGCTCGACCAGACCGGAGGCTTGACCATATAAGAAGCATTTCCAACGGGATAAACCTTCACGGCGTAAGGGGATGGAGACAGCGGCGCCTTCAGGGAAGTTCTGGATGCCGATACCTAGAGCCACGGCCAAGGCTGGCAGCAGAGAACTTTCTCCGGAGTTGGCTAGGGCCCCAAAAGCAACACCAACAGCCAAACCTTCAGGAATATTGTGTAAAGTAATAGAGAAAACTAACAAAATACTGCGGCGCAATTTCGTGGGAATACCTTCGACTTCACCTTCCTTGGCGCCAAAATGCATGTGGGGGATAATATGGTCGCTCAGCCAGAGGAAACCGGCTCCCAGCAAGAAGCCGATGGCGGCAATGGCCCAAGGTGGCAAAGCGTGGGGGCTGTCTGCTGCCATTTCGATAGCTGGGGCCAAAAGAGACCAGAAGCTAGCTGCTACCATGACACCGGCCGCAAAACCGAGCATAGTGTTCAAAAGATGCTCTTTAATAGTTTTGAAAAAGAAAACCATCGCTGCTCCCAAGGCGGTCATGCCCCAGGTAAAGGCAGTAGCATAAATGGTGAGGGTTAGAGGGTCCGAAGACGCTAGATAGGACATTTTTTACTCCTTACATATCAATACCGAGGACGTTTTTTACAAAAAGGCCAACTACAAAGGAAAAAGCAGCAACTCCCAAACTGATGGCAGCCATTTCCAAGAAGCGTTTCTTGAAGTTTAAGTCCTTGGCTACAGAGATATAATAATTGAAGAACAAAATAATACCGATTACAATACATAGCATTGTCCCCAGCGCCCAGAGGTAACTTTCGTTGGGGAAAAGCAGATAAGGTGCGACAAGCAGGGCTACCGTGATGCAGTAAGCAACACCGGTATAGGTGCAGGATTTCAAGGCATCCTCTCTGCCTTCGCTACGGGCTGAGAGATATTCGGAGGAGGCCATGGATAAGGTGGCAGAGATGCCGGTAATTAAGCCGGCCATGGCAATAAGTCTTGTGTTTTGCATGGCAAGGGTGAGTCCGGCTAGGGTGCCGGTTAGTTCTACCAAGGCATCGTTTAGTCCAAGAACCATGGAGCCCACATACTGCAAGCGCTCCTCGTCTAAGATACCTAAGAGCTTCTGCTCGTGGCTGTCTTCGTCGTCGGAGATGACTTTGGCCTCTGGGACCTCTAGAGCTAATTGCGCGTAGGTACCGGCAGCGACTTCTTCACCGCTCTCCATAAGCTTGAGGGTAAAGGTGTAGCCGAAGATTAGTGCCAGCAAATTATACCAGCGAATTTTCCACTGCTTGGGTTTGCATTCTTGACCAAAGTAACCTGCCCATATTTTGTAGTGGTGTAATTCTTCATTGGCGAGCTGGCGCAGGGTGGAGGCTTCCTGCTCTGAGCTGATTCGGTCAGCTAATTTATGGTAGATATGATATTCAGTTATTTCGTTTTGCTGCATCGTCAAAATTGTTTGACGTGCAAAGGCGCTCAAAGATTTACTCATGTTTTTGCACCGAGTCCTTATTAGTAATTATTATTACTAAAGTATAGCAGAAATGTTTTGCTCTGTAAAGATAGTATGCGAGTTTTATGGTAAAATAGAAGTAAGCTAAGATAGAAGTTAGAGTGTAACAGATAAGGCAAGAGGAGGGATAGGTATGTACGATATAGCGATTATTGGCGGTGGTCCAGCAGGTCTGTCAGCAGCGGTTACGGCAGCGGTAAGAAACAAAAAGGTGGCAGTGTTTGAAGCCAATGGTTTCAGCCCTCGTCTGCAGTTGGCCGCTCATATTCATAATTATTTGGGCTTTGAGGATATTAGCGGAGCAGACATGATGCACAAGTTCTTGGCCCAGGTGCGTTCTTATCCTGTGGCTATTATTGAGCAAAAGGTTATGGCCCTCCAACCCATGGGCGACAAATTCATGTTGGGGACTTCGGGTGATGTTTATGAAGCGGCGGCAGTCATTATAGCAACGGGTATGGCACCGGCGGGGACGCTGCCAGGGGAGAAGGAGCTTTTGGGGCAAGGCGTTAGCTATTGTGCCACTTGTGATGGTATGTTGTATCGGGGCAAAAAAGTTGTGGTAATCTCTGCGGTGCCTCATGCGCTAGAGGAAGTGGAATTTTTGGCAGGCTTGTGCAGTGAAGTTATCTTAGTGCCCCTTTATAAGCTGGAGGCAGTCCCACAAGCTAGTAATATTACTGTAGTGAAGACGGTACCACAAGCTATAACGCGCGGCGAGCAGGGAATGGAAGTGCAGAGCAAAGACGGCACTATGCGTTCTGACGGGGTTTTTATCTTCCGTGTTTCTAATCCGGTGGATACGCTCATGCCTGGTTTGCAGTTGCAAGAGCAGTCCATTGGTGTCGATGCCGCTATGGCGACCAATATTGCCGGTATCTTTGCAGCCGGGGATTGTACCGGGCAACCGTGGCAGATTAGCCGTGCTACGGGTCAGGGGCAGGTGGCGGCACTGGGCGCGGTGTCATATTTAGCAAGTAAGAAATAAATGTTTACCTAAGTTAAACGGTCTACAGCGTCGGTTCCCTAAATTAATGAACTCGCAGCAAGCGGTTCTTTATCCACACAAAGCAGTCCCCAGTCACGCCTCCTGAAATTAATGAACTCGTCGCAAGCGACTCAAACAATCATTAATTTCAGGCAGTCATGTCTTGGGGGCTGCTTTGCTTGTTAGTTAGTTTAGCTACATGGCTACCAAAATTTAAAGCTTGCACAAAAGCGTAGCACTGAGTATAATAACGCTATAGATTAATATTTGGCATGAAGACTAGGAGAGAGACCGTTAAGGCGCCGAAGGGGCAAGTGACTTTGTAAAACTCTCAGGCAAAAGGATCTTAGTTGGACCAAACTCTGGGAGTAATATTTTTATTCACCCCTAGCTAGCACACGGAGACAAAGAAGTGACACTTCTTGTCTCTGTTTTTTTATTTATAAACAGAACATAATTAGGAGGAGGGGTTTTAATGGAAGGAAAGAAGACACCGTTGTATGACACTCATGTCAAGTACGGCGGCAGGATTGTGGAGTTTGGCGGCTGGCTATTGCCGGTGCAGTATTCCAGCGTATTGGAAGAGCATAAGGCAGTCAGAACCAAAGCAGGTCTCTTTGATGTGTCCCATATGGGTGAGGTTTGGGTCAAGGGAGCTGAGGCTTTGGCTTTTATCCAAAAGCTAGTCACTAATAATATGGAAGGTTTGCTGCCGGGACAGGCTCGTTATTCCCCCATGTGTGACACTACCGGTGGTACTGTGGATGATTTGTTGGTGTATAAATTCGCCGAGGACAAATACTGTATTGTGGTAAATGCCGCGAATATCGACAAAGATTTTGCCTGGATGCAAGAGAACACCAAGGGCTTTGACGTAGAGGTGCTCAATGGTTCTGCTAGAGCAGGGCAATTAGCTTTGCAAGGACCTAAGGCTATCGAAATTCTTAGCAAGCTGACTGATGCTTCTTTGGAATCAATTGGTTATTATCATTTTCTGCCAGATCAGACAGTAGCTGGTATTAAGGTTGTTCTCTCCCGCACCGGCTATACTGGTGAAGACGGCTTTGAGATTTATTGTGCCGCTGCTGACGCTCCTGCTCTGTGGGAGGCTATTATGGGAGCAGGTAAGGACGAAGGCTTGATTCCCTGTGGCTTAGGCTGCCGCGATACCCTACGCTTTGAGTGCTGCATGCCTCTTTATGGTCATGAGCTCTCTAGCGAGATTACCCCTTTGATGGCTGGTTTGGGTATGTTTGTTAAGTTGGATAAAGCAGACTTTAATGGTAAGGAAGCCTTGGCGCAGCAAAAAGCAGAAGGTCTGCCTCAGCGCGTCATGGGCCTGGAGCTAACTGCGCGCGGCATTGCCAGAGCTGGCTACCCGGTTAAATGCGGAGATAAAGTGATTGGCCGTGTGACTACCGGTTCTCCGGCACCAACCTTGGGCAAGAATATGGCTTTGGTCTTGATTGATACAGAGTATGCCAAAATTGGCCAAGAGCTGGCCGTCGATGTCCGCGGCAAAGATATTGCTGCCGTTATCGTGAAGAAACCATTTTATAAAAGAGCATAAAATAAAATTTAAAGGAGAAATGTCAAATGAATATTCCAAAGGAACTTAAGTATTCCAAAGATCATGAATGGGTGAAGGTAGAGGGCAATATTGCTACGGTTGGCATTACTGATT
>JAQUUF010000103.1 GCA_028693975.1 Acidaminococcaceae bacterium | reverse complement strand
CGCCCTACCATACTACGACAGAGCCAATTATCATAATTACTAATAAAACCTCGAGGAATAGGCCATTCACCCCCTGAGACAAAATCAACATAAGCCTTCCATTCTTGTGGATCTAATTGCATATAAGTCACCTCCGTTACGATAGAATAATTATACCATAAAAAAGGGGTTGCCTCGACCCGAAGGTCAAAAGCAACCCAAAATAAGGGAAAGCGAGGTTAATCAAGGTTTGATAGTTGCGCGGTAAACTTGCTTGCCATCTTTGAACTCGATAATAACAGCACTCTTAACAGCGTCGTGCTTTTCATTCAAAGAAGTTTCACCGGTAACTGCCTTAAAGCCTTTAGTGGAAGCTAAAGCTGCGGCAACCTTGGCACCGTCTACTGCACCGGCACGTTTGATAGCATCAACCATTAATTTGGCACCATCATAACCTAGCACTGCGGGAGCATCCGGTTTTTGCTTATATTCTTTCTCGTAAGCTGAAACAAATGCTTTGGATTCAGCAGAGTCAGAATCAGGAGAATAGTGATTAGTGAAGAAGGTATTGTTCAAAGCAGCGCCACCGGCTATCTCAGCCAATTTGGGAGAATCCCAACCGTCACCACCAACGATAGGCATCGTCATACCTAATTCACGAGCTTGTTTAACTATCTTGCCAACTTCTTCATAGTAACCGGGAATATAGAGCACTTCCGGATTAGTGGTCTTAATCTTAGTTAATACAGCTTTAAAATCTGTATCCTTTTGCAAATATGCTTCCTCAGAAATAACTTGTCCGCCCTTACTAGTGAAGGCTTTCTTGAAAAACTCAGCTAACCCTTTGGAATAATCGCTGCTATTATCTACAAACACAGCAGCCTTCTTAACTTTTAATTCGTTCAAAACAAAGTTGGCACCAACTGTACCTTGGAAAGGATCAATGAAGCACACACGGAAAGTATTAGGTTTAACCTTCCCTGTTTTGTCATCCAAAGTAACCTTAGGATTGGTAGCACCAATTGCTAGGTAAGGCACTTTGGCAGATTCGCTAACATTACAAGCAGCTATGGCACTGGAACTAGTGAAGATGCCCATGGCCAGAGGTGTTTTATCTTGATTGATAACCTTGGACATAGCGTTAGCAGCTTCAGCAGGTTCACTCTTGCTATCCGCAACTACAATATCAACTTTCTTACCCAAAACACCACCGTTAGCATTAATCTCTTTCAGTGCTAACTTCATACCATTAACAACCGACGTTCCATAGGTAGCATTGGCACCAGTCATCTCAGAAACGACACCTATCTTAATAGTGTCGCCTGCCTTGCCACCGTCTTTGCCGCCGCCACAGCCACTTAAGAGCATACTTGCCCCCAGAGCCAGGCTGATAGCCATAGTCAAAAATTTTCCCCTCATTTGACTCAACTCCTATTCACTTTTCATATTTTATATCACAAGCCTATTCCCACTTTTATTTATTAATATATATACGGGGAATACGACTGGTAATCAGACACATAGGCTCATAGTTAATGGTGTCCATCCACTGAGCAATGAGGTCAAAAGACACTTCCTTGCCTCCCATTACTATAGCCTCATCTCCAAAAGCGACCTGAGGTATGTCCGTGACGTCTACCATCATCTGATCCATACACACGCGTCCCACAATCGGAGCTTGCTTGCCTCTTATAACCACATAACCTTTATTGGAAAGATGTCTAGATACTCCATCTGCATAACCAATGGGCAAAGTGGCAATTCTACGTTTACTCTTCGCCTCATAGGTCCTACCATAGCCAACTGTCTCGCCAGGCAGTATCTCCTTAACATAGGACACTCTGGCCTTAACCGTCATCACCGGCTGTAGCTTCATATTATGCTCAACCTCCGGTGAAGGCCACAAGCCATACAAGGTAATGCCCTGTCTAACCATGTCCAAATGCGTAGAGGCCATTTCACCAATGACCGCACTATTGGCAATGTGCTTGTAGCTTACTTTGAGCCCTTCTTTACGCAAGACATCAAGAGCCAGTTTGAAACGAGCAAATTGCTCGTGAGCAAAAGTTTTATCAGCATCATCGCCTGTGGCAAAATGAGAGAATACACCTTCAATCTCTATATTAGGCAAAGCCGCTATATGCTCAACCAATTGTGCCAAATCACAAGGCAGACAACCGATTCTATTCATCCCTGTCTCAATTCCCAAATGAATTTTGGCTTTTTTCTTAAGGTGTACAGCAGCCTCAGACAAAGCTTGAGCAGCTTCTAATGTATATACAGTTTGGCTAACGCCGTAAGCAACAATTGTTTTTGCATGCCCCGCCGGCAAAGTACCAAGCACAAGAATTGGTGCTTTGATGCCAGCTTCTCTGAGTTCTAGCGCCTCTTGAGTAATCGCTACTGCCAAGAACCCCGCTCCTGCTTCCAGTGCAGCCTGCGCCACCGGCACAGCTCCGTGACCATAAGCATTCGCTTTGACAACAGCGCAAAGCGTCGTTCCCTCTTTGAGAAACTTTTTTGCTTCTTGAACATTGTTTCTTACCGCAGCCAGATCAATCTCTGCCCACGCATTTCTTTGTACCATTTCCACTCCTCATTTCTCTGTCGGACAAAGATACTACGCTCCAAACCATTTGCTTAACCACAATACTTCTAAAAAACAAACCGGATTGCTCGTGAGAACAACCCGGCTACTTCGCCTCTAGAAATATTATAGACGTAGTATAATTCCTTTTATTGTAAATGTCAATAGTTTTTATATAAAACTTTAGTACTTTTACAAGAGACATTACTTGTTGTCCTTGTGCTTGCAATTCTTGCTATAAGGACAGTGAGCACAACCACCCGTCTCTTCTTTCAGGAAAGCGCGCAATGCCAAGCCGAGCAGAATGACAATGACGCCGCCAATAATATAGTCCCACATGTTAACACCTTTCCCAAAACTTGGCGGAGAGGGTGGGATTCGAACCCACGGTACCTTGCGGTACAATTGATTTCGAGTCAATCACCTTCGACCACTCGGACACCTCTCCTTAACAGATGCTCTTAATTATACCACATCAACGCCGCTTCTCAAAAAAATCTTGCAGAATTTTTTTACATTTTTCTGCACAGACCCCAGCAGTAACTTGACATTGATGATTAAGGTATTTGTTATTAATTACATTAAACAATGATTCCGCTGCCCCAGCTCTGCTATCCACTGCACCATAGACCACTCGTTGCATCCTCGCATTCCAAATAGCACCGGCACACATGGGACAAGGCTCTAAGGTAACATAGATAGTGGCCTCTGCCAAGCGCCAACTCTTCATGTGCCGGCACGCCTCCCTAATAGCTAGTACTTCTGCATGAGCAGTAGCATCATGCTCTGTTTCTCTTTGGTTATAACTTGACGCCAGTACCACTCCGTTTTGCACAATAACTGCTCCTACCGGAATCTCGCCAAGTTGGGCAGCTTTCTGTGCCTCAGCTAAGGCCAACAACATAAACTCTTCGTCTTTATGCATGGCAATCCTCTATTTTCTTTTATGCTTTTGCAGGTATTGTTCTAATTCTTGCCCTATATATTCGCCATAGGTATCACCTGCTGCACCCCATTCATCCGTAGCTGCCGCTGCTTTTTGCAAAGCCCCTTGTGCAGTATAATTACAATTGTAGAGGGTATGCACTTTTTGTGTCTTTAGATTATATTGCATATGAGAAACAATCGTTTTCGTTCCATTACTCTCTTGCAAAAGCTCTAATTTTTCCCACACATCAATAGTATTGCCGCTTCGTTTTAAGGTGTCCGCATCAAAATACTTTATGGCCAGCGTACCAAGTTGTTTAGCCTTAATCCAAGTACCTTGTTGGCGAGAATAATCCATACAGTAACGAGCCACGGCAGCTTCTTGAGAAGTAACTGCCATCTTCTGCCACTGGCCTATCGACTTTTTTTGTCCCAACGTCACCCCTTGGGCATTATAAAACTTACTGCCGATATTACGCCATTTATTACTATCCAAATCGTATTGATTATGCAGAACTACCTTCTTACTACCGTTAGAAGCTTGTGCTTGCTTCGCCTGTTCCCAAGCCTCCACCAATAGCCCCTGCCGCTTCACAGAATGTAAATCTATTGATGTCGTAGTGCCCATAGACTCCACCGGATGCCACTGAGCCTGCGCCCCTGCTTCCATATTAGTGCACACGCCAACAAATATGAGCATACCAAGCAATAATTTTTTTAGCATAGTCCTTCCCTCCTCACATATTCTTATCTATTATAACACGAAAAGGGCTGTCCTCATAATGAGAACAGCCCTAAAAGCACATAATGTTATTTATTTTGTTCACCCGGAATTTGAGGCAATTTACTAAAGCCCTTGGCCAGCTCCTCATCTGTGGGAACATAGTCTACCATATTGCCCTCTTGATAAGCCGCATAAGCCGTCATATCAAAGAAGCCTGTACCCGTCAAACCAAAGAGAATTGTTTTCGCTTCTCCGGTCTCTTTGCAACGCTTCGCCTCTTCAATAGCTCCCAAAATAGCATGTGCCGATTCCGGTGCAGGCAAAATACTCTCGTACTTAGCAAAGAAAGTCGCTGCTTCAAAAACCTGCGATTGAACCACAGATCTAGCTGTCATATAACCATCATGATAGAGCTTAGAGAGAATAGGTGACATACCGTGGTAACGCAAGCCACCTGCGTGAATAGGTGAAGGTGTGAAGCTACAGCCTAAGGTATACATCTTAGCTAAAGGCGTTATCTTACCTGTATCGCAAAAATCATACGCATATTGGCCGCGAGTCAGCGAGGGACAAGATGCCGGCTCAATAGCTACTAACTCTGGATTAGCTTTGCCTGATACTTTGTCCTTTACAAAAGGTGCAATTAAGCCACCCAAGTTAGAACCGCCGCCAGCACAGCCAATAACCACATCTGGGTATTCGCCCAAAATTTCCATCGCTTTAGCACTCTCTAAGCCTATGATAGATTGATGCAGCAAAACCTGATTGAGCACAGAGCCCAAAACGTATTTGCAATTATCACTTGTCACAGCCTTCTCTACAGCTTCAGAAATAGCACAGCCCAAACTCCCTGTATTAGTAGGGTCCGCTGCCAAAATAGCCCGTCCTGCTTTGGTAGTATTACTGGGGCTAGCAAATACTTCTGCCCCAAAAGTCTTCATAATCGCCTTGCGAAAAGGTTTTTGTTCATAGGATGCTTTGACCATAAACA
>JAQUUF010000102.1 GCA_028693975.1 Acidaminococcaceae bacterium | reverse complement strand
TCATACCCATACCGCCGCCGTTACGTGCCCCCACTACTATAGCTTCGGCAAACTCAGCATCTGTAGTAAAACCATTCAGGTTAAAGGCAATACCTGCTATAGGCGCCGCCAAAACAGGCAGATTCATCTGGTGTCCCCACAATTCAAAAGAAGTTGAAGGCTCGCTGACATCATGAATTATTCTCTGGTGCAATAATACTTTCTTCAAATCAGTTATGTTATTTTGGAAGGAGGCGCCGCTGCCCACCCCTCCCATGCCGGGGATTTCACCAAAGCAGGCCTTGCCATCGCAGATAGGACACATTCTGCAAAAACGTCCAAATTTTTCCTTGCCCAATAATCTTAATTCCAATCTATCCATAAGAACAACCCCTCTCATTTATTATTGCTTATTCTTGCTGAAGTTTAGACAAATGCTGCTGCTCAAACACTTCTAGAGGAACTGGTTTGCCGAAATAATAGCCCTGCACTCTATCACAGTTACATTGAATCAAATACTCAACTTGCTCAGAAGTTTCAATCCCTTCAGCAATCACACCGAAGCCTAGCTGCTTAACTAATTTGATAACAGAGCTGACGATGAACTTGCCGTCCTCAGAAGCAAATGCCTCATCAAAAAAGCCTTTGTCTATTTTAATTGTATCCGCTTCAATGTTTTTCAGCAAGTTCAAAGATGAGAAGCCACTGCCAAAGTCATCCATACTGGTCAAAAACCCTTGTCCACGTAATTGCTTAAATTGTTGCTGCACCTGCCCCACATCGTTCATAACAGCGCTCTCGGTAATCTCAAAATCCAGCAAATGATGCGGTATATTATACTTATCTGTTATTTGTAATATTTTTTGCAAATACCGGGGATTAAACATATGCAATCTAGACTGATTAACCGACAAGGGCACCACCTGTTTGCCCTCATCTAACCAACGCCGCAAGGCCTTACAGGCCTCTTCCAGCATGTACATATCCAGTTCAATAACAAATCCATTGTGTTCAAAAGTCGGAATAATTTTTCCGGGCTGAGCATAGTCGTCCCTTCATACTTCCACCGCACCAAACACTCTGCTCCACACAAAACAGGCTTATCCCCCAAGATTGTATACTGCGGTTGCAAAAAAGCTTGAAACTCCCTTTGATTTAGTGCAGCATACATATGGGACTCTATTTTGACCTGAAGATTGTTCTCATTGTGTTGGTCAATATTGAAGTAATAATAGCTGCTCTTATAGATATCACTGATTTGTTGGCTAGCTCTATTAGCATAATCAATAAATATATCCATACTGAGCTCTGTGTCTTCCGGCTCTATTCTATAAATACCAAACCGAGAAATTAAGTTATAGCCTGACTTATTACTGCGTTGCAAATATTCCGCGATTCCTTGGAAGATACACTTGATACGCCCTTCTAACTCTTGGTTAGAAGCTGCATGCAACACAAGGATAAAACGTTCCGCATAAGACCGAGCAAACAGCTCACCACTGCCAACATTAGCCTTGATAACCTCATTAATGGCCTTGATAAGTTTATCGCCGTTATCGTAGCCAAAGATTTCGTTATAGGAAGCGAAGTTCTTAATATCATAGACCAACAAGTAATAATGTCCGTCATAAAGACTACTTATTTGTTGCATATCAAGCAGTAGCTTGGCTTTATTACGTGACTTAGTCAAACCATCTTGGAAGGCCAGTGCGTACCTTTCTTCACGATTTTTGCGTCGCAATTTGAAAAAAGTCGCTACCATAAACCCGATAGTAACAGCTAAGGTAAGCAACAAAGCCGCTACAAAAAACATCATTTCCCTGCCGCTTGCCTGGGCAACAACTGACGGAACCAAGGTGACAATGTACCAATCATTAGTGTTGAGCGGTACATAAGCCATATAATGTTCATCTTGATTTTTTTCTTTGACAATGGTTGTCCCTGACCTATTAGTAATAAAATCATTTTTTACTTTGGCTAAGTTTTCTATATACTCATACTCTGCCGGATTCTGTTGAGCGGGCAAAGTAGCATTTGTCGCATCGGGATTATATAACATTTGTCCGGCGGAATTGACAATTCTAAAAGAAGCCACTTGGTCAGAGTAAGATTGCTGCAAAGAAGCAGTAAAAGTTTTTGCATCATTTACACCGCAGAGTACTCCTATCACTTGATTATTTGCATAGATAGGAACACTCAAAATTATAATACCGGTCTGGGTCCAATAATCATTAAAAGGGTTAGTTACATATTCTTTGCCTGCAATTGATGCCTTGAAATAATCGCGGCCGCGGAAATCCACACCTGTTAATTCTCCTAGGGTAGCATCAACAATAAAGGTGGAGCCGTCACGATACACATAACCGATACGTCTAAAATCTCCTAGCTCAAGCTCGTGACGCATAATATCGCGTCCAAACTCATTATCTCCCGGCTTAGAAGTCAGCGCCGCCGAAACTGCGCGCAAGGAAGACATATAGCCATTAATTCTATCATTGATAGCTATTGCACTCTTTTCTGTAGTATCGAGCATATAATCTGTGACCAATGTTTTTTCTTTGTTATGTACATAATCGACAAATTTGCCACAACAGACAAACAGTCCCACTATCAACGCTATACAAAGCACTAACAAACCTACTGTATTGTTATCTCTCCTGGTTAATTTCATGACTCGTCCTCTTCTCGCACAAAATTAAAGACAGCCGTGTATATACTACAAATATTATTAAATATTAATTCTAAAAATGCAACTTTTTTATTATATTCTGATTAGTACTACACGCTTAAGAAGCACTCATTATTTAGCGCAATAAAAAAGCACCCTGCATGGCAAGGTGCCTGTAAAATCTAAGTTAAATTATAAAACTAAATTAACTTCTCCCAAACAAGCTATTTGATTGCTTAATTCTATTCCACTATTACAGCAGTGCCACTGACACTTACCATCAGCATGCCATTAGTGTTACCCAGCACTTCATAATCCACATCGACACCGATTATGGCATTGGCACCACGGCTCTTGGCTCTTTGTTCAATCTCCATCAGGGCTGCATCCCTAGCTTTTTGCAGCTCATCTTCGTAGGTACCGCTACGACCACCTAAGACATCCGTTACAGAAGACAGGAAATCTTTGATCACATTGACGCCGGCTACTACCTCTCCGAAGACAATCCCCCTGTATTCCACAATTCTTTTACCTTCGATACTTGGCGTTGTTGTTATAATCATAAGACACACCTCATTCCATTTATTATTTCAGTTAATTATAGCATATTTAACCACTTTTTTACCTCAAACAGCCAAATAAAAAACTGATTCTAGGTAGAGGTCCAGAATCAGTTGGTAATTATTCGCCTAGGTAACTGCTCTCTTCAATAGCAGCACCCATCTCAGCACGTAGTTGTTTAATATCAGGATGTGCCAAGTATTCATCATAACTATAGGTTCTGTCAATAAATCCTTGGGGAGTCAATTCAATTACTCTGTTGCACACAGTAGACAAAAGCTCATGGTCATTGGAGCGCAACAAAATAGTACCTGGGAAAGCAATAAGGCCCTTGTTCAACGAGGTAATGGACTCCAAATCCAAATGATTGGTGGGGTCATCAAACATCAAGAAGTTAGGCTCTTGCAGCATCAGGCGCGAGAACATGCAACGTACTTTCTCACCACCACTCAGAATAGTAGCCATTTTCTGCGTCTCTTCACCAGAGAAAAGCATTCTGCCTAAGAAACCACGCAAATAACTTTCTTCTTGGTTCTTAGAATAAGGACGCAACCAGTCCACCAGATTCATCGCTTCTTGGAAATATTTGGTATTATCTTTGGGGAAATACCCAGCCGTAATAGTAGTGCCGAATTTGAAACTACCACCATCTGCTTCTATTTCACCTGCCAAAATATCCATAAGAGCAGTCTGAGCAATACCGTTGCCACCAATCAAAGCAACCTTATCACCCTTAGCCAATGTGAAAGAAATATCGTTGAGCTGCTGCACACCGTTGACCGTTTTATTCAAATTGCTAACGCTTAGAATATCATCTCCAGCCTCGCGACTCGGCTTGAAATTAATATAGGGATAACGTCTGCTAGAGGGTTTAATATCATCCAGCTCAATTTTGTCCAATAGCTTCTTACGAGAAGTAGCTTGCTTAGATTTGGAAGCATTGGCACTAAACCGCTGCACAAACTCTTGTAGCTCTTTAATCTTCTCTTCTTTCTTTTTGTTAGCACCCTTAGCCATTTGCAGAGCCATGGTACTAGATTCCTGCCAGAAATCATAGTTACCGGAATAAATCTTGGCCGTGCCATAATCAAAGTCAACGATATGAGTACAAACTTGATTAAGGAAATGACGGTCATGAGATACTACCAACACTATATTAGGGAAAGAACTGAGGAAGTTCTCTAGCCAAGCCACAGAATCATAGTCTAAGTTATTGGTAGGCTCATCTAGCAATAAGATGTCAGGTGTACCAAATAACGCCTGCGCCAGAAGCACCCTAACCTTTTGCTTGGGACTCAATTCACCCATGAGCTTCTCATGCAGCTCCGGCTCCAGCCCTAGTCCTGCCAAGAGTTGCGCTGCTTCTGTTTCTGCTTCCCAGCCATTTAATTCAGCAAACTCGCTCTCTAGTTCTGACGCTTTGATGCCATCCGCATCACTAAAATCTTCTTTAGCATAAATAGCATCCTTCTCTTCCATAATATCATAGAGTTTCTTATTACCCATAATAACTGTTTTTAAGACTGAGTATTCATCATAGGCGAACTGGTCCTGCTTAAGCATAGATAGACGCTGCCCTTGGTCAATTATGATTTTACCTGAACTGGCTTCTTTTTCTCCTGCTACCATTTTCAAAAACGTGGATTTACCGGCTCCGTTAGCACCAATCAAGCCATAACAATTGCCTTCAGTGAACTTCACATTCACATCTTCAAACAACACGCGCTTGCCAAAGCGGTGGGTCAAACTTTGAATTAAAATCATTGCACTTCTCCTTTAAAGTATAATACTTTATTATAGCATAGATTACTTAGCATTTTCAGCTCTTATTTAAAACAACTATCGCGAGAGCCAAACAAAAAAGGCAAAAGCCCTAAAATTCAGCTTCTGATATGCTCCCTTCTAGGTAGACAGTTGAAATAATAAAACCGTTTACTTAGGAGGGAGTATTTTGGTTAAAAGGAAAGTTTCACCGCAAGAAAAAATACAAATTGTTTTACTGGTGCAAAATGGAA
>JAQUUF010000101.1 GCA_028693975.1 Acidaminococcaceae bacterium | reverse complement strand
TGGCAAAAAGCCACGCCTTCTTGTACGTTTTCAATCGTAGGATTAGGTTTAATACCATCGTAAACAGCATATGCAATACCAGCTTCTGCCAATAATTCCGTAACCTTGTCCGTTACCTTAAACTTCACCAAATCAGGGTCACTAGCGACCATAACTTTCTTGAGACAACGATTTTTTACTTCATTCACAATTTCCTTAATTGCACCCTTGCCAAAATAAGATGTTTCATTCAAAATCATACGATTTGCCATGTTCTTACCTCCTCTAAAATTTTTAAGCACAATCTTTACATATTAATTGTATCATTTTCTCTGTCGAATGTGAACACTTTTCGCACTACATGGACTTATCTCGTCCCTATATAATTATACAAAAACCGCAAGTGTCTCCACTGCGGTCAAGTACAAACTTAGTTACTAGCTTCGTTTATTGATTTTGAGCGTTGTTACTATATCATCAAGCTTATTATCCTTGCTCTGCCAATAATCTTTCTCAGCTTGGCGATACGACACTGTCAGCACATGAATTCGGTCTTTATTAAAGAAAGTATAGCGGTCCACTCGCACCGCCGGACTCTTTTCAATCTGTCTAAGATAGCTAATATGCAAGCACTCCACGCCATTGATAATCTCGCTTTGCATATCCTTCCATTCGCTAAAACTTGTTTGAGCATTGCGGAATTTTTCCTGCTCCATAATAGTCTCTTTAGTTATCTTACCAAAGTTTGCAATCTCTGACTGCTTGAGCCCTAGTCCTTGTCCATAACGGGGCAATTGTTCCTTGGATGCTATCGTTTGAAACTGCACATGAGCGTACTTACTTTTATCTTGAGACTGGCATTCTACATTGCCCTGACCGCTCTTGAGGTTTTCCGTCTTAACCAAAGAAGGTGGCACCTGAAATACTGCCGTCTGATCTACTTTAATATTCACCCAATTAGGATACGTGGATACCGTAATCTGCGGTGCGGCTGTTTTGCCACATCCTACTACTAAAAACAACATAGATATTACTAAAAGCAACTTGATTGATTTCATGCGGATACTCCTCTGTGATAAACTTTTTCTCTATTCTAACATATTAAAAAGCACCTGTACAAGGAATAAATGTACAGATGCTTTTTTTAACGCTAAACGTGTTAGTAACTAACCTTCTACTGCATCGGAGTACTCTGGTGCTGGCACACCATAGCCTCCGGCCACTTCTTGCAAAGAACCGGTAATATAAGAAGATGCATCACTGGCCAAAAAGATGACAGCATTAGCAATATCGTCTGGTTCACCCATTCTATTAAGCGGTACATGACGGAGAAACGCAGTTTGGAACTCTTGACTCATATGTGCCTTAACAGCATTAGTACCAATCATCCCCGGTGCTACTACATTACAACGAATGCCATCTCTAGCGTATTGTACTGCTATGTTCTTAGTCATATAGATTATTGCCGCCTTGGAAGTAGTATAACCTAACCGCGAAATATCTGGCTGTACGCCGCCTATGCTAGCAATATTCACAATACTGCCGCCACCGTGCTCTATCATAAAAGGAATAGCATAACGACAAGTCAAATAGACACTAGCAATATTGACATGAAGAATATCAAAAAAAGTTTGAGGGTCACCCTGAATAAGATCCAAATCTTTGCCAGGCGAGCCAATGCCAAAATTATTAACCAAGATATCGAACTTATACTCATTTTTAATAATGGTCTTAATCATCTTCTCATAACTATCGTATTCTTTAGCATTAAATTCCACAAATTTAACTGGTAATTGCTCCGCTTGACATTCTGCCATAGCCTGCTCTGCGGCAGCATCCTTGAGCCCGCCAATATAGGTCAATGCCCCACTTCTGGCCAAGGCCTTAGCACTAGCTAAACCAATTCCCATAGTGGCTGCGGTCACCAAAGCAACCTTTCCTTCGTTAGAAATACAATACATATTAACCCCTCCTTCGTATTACATCTGACGTAATTATACTACTTTTTTCACCGCTAAACATTTATTCCCACGATTCAAAGCAATCATATAATTCAGATAAATTCTGCAACTAACAACTCTCTAGCTTGGTAGCAAACTAGAAAAAGTACCTGTCCCTTTTTCCAAAGCAAAAAAGCACCTACACGTCATCTCTAACGTTAGGTGCTTTAATTTTAAAATGCTTAATCAACTAATTCCAATACTGCCATCTCAGCAGCATCGCCACGGCGAGGCCCAAGCTTATAAATACGAGTATAACCGCCTTGACGGTCAGTGTATTTAGGAGCAATCTCGTCGAAGAGTTTTTTGGTTGCTTCTTCATCTACAAGGAATGCCAACACTTGACGACGAGCATGCAAGTCACCTTGTTTAGCCAAAGTAATCATCTTGGCTGCTAAGCCGCTGATCTCTTTTGCCTTCGTCTCAGTAGTTTCAATTCGCCCATGTTTGAAGAAAGCGGTCAAAACACTCCTGAACAATGCTTTGCGGTTACCGGAATTACGGCCTAATTTTCTGTATGCCATTTTATTGACCTCCTCCCTCTATTCTTCATCAGGTTTGCGTAATTGCAAGCCCATATCATTTAATTTGCCAATAATTTCATCTAAGGATTTGCGTCCCAAATTGCGAACGCGAATGAGTTCATCTTCTGTCTTTTCCACAATGTTGCCCACGGTATTAATACCTGCTCTGCGCAAACAATTGTTAGAACGAACTGTAAGCTCCAAATCATCAATGGACATTCCTAAAATGCCATCTGGAGTTGGGTGCTTTTCCTCACCAAGCTCAGGCGTAGCCGGAGTCTGAATTGGTGGAACAGTTGTAGTCTCAAATCCCTTCAAATAATCCACTAGAATCTTGGCGGCAGAACTAACAGCTTCATCAGGAAGAATGCTACCATTAGTCCATACTTCTAGGGTTAATCTATCATAGTTGGTAATGTTGCCAACACGGGTGTCAGTAACACCAAACTTAACTCTGGTAATGGGGGAATAAATGGAATCAATCGGAATTTGACCTACAGGTTGATTCTCGTGCTTATTCTTTTCTGCCGAAACATAGGCACGACCTACATCCAAAATCAATTCCATATCTAAACTAGCGTTTTTATCCAAGGTCGCAATATGTTGCTCGGGGTTAAGAATTTCAACATCGGAACCCAAATCATTGATTGAAGCTCCAGTTACTTCACCTTCACCCTTAACGGAAATATGCAAACGGCGGGGGCCGGTCCATGGATTAGTATCGCTAATATAGGCTTTAAAGCACAAAGCTTTAATGTTAAGGATAATATCCGCAACATCTTCTCTTACACCTTTAATGGTGGAGAACTCGTGCAACACACCATCAATCTTGATAGCGGTTATAGCAGCTCCTGCCAGGGATGATAATAAAACTCGGCGCAAGCTATTACCTAAGGTAATGCCATAACCACGTTCTAATGGCTCCCAAACAAATTTACCATAACGATTGTCATCACTACGTTCATTGGTTACTAGCTTAGGTTGTTTAATTTCTATCATGCGGAAAGCCTCCTTTTGCGCATTACCACAATACGCGTAATATATGGTGGCAAACAGTACAATTTATTATTTAGAATACAATTCAACGATAAGATGTTCAGCAATTGGAACATCGATTTCCTCGCGAACGGGGAAACGGTCAACCTTACCGCCTAGGTTTTGAGCATCAAGAACCAACCAAGCAGGAACTGTTTTACCAGCTAATGCTTCAGCCATACCTTTGAAATACTCGCTGCCACGACTGTTTTCCATAACAGAAATCACGTCACCAGCTTTTACCAAAGCAGAGGGAATGTCCAAACGTTTACCATTAACAGCAATATGGCCATGACAAACCAATTGGCGTGCTTGGCTACGGCTAGAAGCGAAGCCCAAACGATAAACAACATTGTCCATTCTACGCTCTAGCATTACCAATAAGTTCTCACCGGTAATACCCTTTTGTTTTTCAGCTTTTGTGAAAGTATTGTGGAATTGGCGTTCCAGAATACCATAAATTCTTTTTGCCTTTTGTTTTTCGCGTAACTGAATACCATATTCAGATACTTTCTTACGAGCTTGGCCATGTTGACCAGGAGCATAAGAGCGAACATCAAAAGCGCACTTGCCGCTATAGCATTTATCGCCCTTCAAAAACAACTTAACGCCTTCACGACGGCATTGACGGCATACTGCCTCAGTATATCTTGCCATTTATCTGATGCACCTCCTTAATTATACTCTTCTACGTTTAGGTGGACGGCAACCATTATGAGGAATAGGAGTTACATCTTTAATAGAGTTAACTTCCAATCCTGCAGCCTGCAAAGAACGGATTGCAGCTTCACGACCAGCGCCGGGACCCTTAACGAATACTTCAATTTTCTTCAAACCATGTTCCATAGCTGCTTTGGCAGCTTGTTCAGCAGCCATTTGTGCAGCAAAAGGAGTGCTCTTCCTAGAACCGCGGAAGCCCATGCCACCAGCGCTTGCCCAGCTCAAAACATTACCGGCTGTATCAGCAAGGGTCACAATGGTATTATTGAAAGTGGAACGAATATGTGCCACTCCCGATTCAATATTTTTGCGTTCTTTACGTTTCGTACGAACTACTTTTTTACCAGCCACTCGTTAATCCCTCCTTATACAGTCTTTTTCTTAGTAATAGCAGCCTTCTTCGGGCCTTTACGAGTACGAGCATTGTTCTTGGTGTTTTGACCGCGAACAGGAAGACCTGCGCGATGTCTACGGCCGCGATAGCAACCGATTTCCACCAATCTCTTAATATTGAGGGACTCTTCGCGACGAAGGTCACCTTCTACTTTATAACCGTGATCAATAGCCTCACGGATTTTAGCAACTTCCTCTTCTGTTAAATCTTTAACGCGAGTATCAGGGTTAATTCCTGTCTTTGTTAAGATTTCGCGAGATAAGGTAAGACCGATGCCAAAAATATAAGGCAAAGCGTATTCAATACGCTTATCTCTCGGCAAATCCACGCCGGCAATACGTGCCATTCACAAGCACCTCCTCTTATCCTTGTCTTTGTTTATGTTTGGGATTTTCACAAATAACCATTACACGGCCTTTGCGTTTAATGACTTTGCATTTTTCACACATAGGCTTTACAGACGGTCTAACTTTCATAATAAACCTCCTAATGTCTGTCCACACTCATTTATAGCGATACGTAATTCTACCGCGATTAAGGTCATAGGGCGTCAGCTCTACGGTTACCTTATCACCCGGCAGAATTTTGATGAAGTTCATCCGTATCTTACCAGAAATGTGTGCTAGAATTTCATGTTCATT
>JAQUUF010000100.1 GCA_028693975.1 Acidaminococcaceae bacterium | reverse complement strand
GGAATTACTCAAGGAGATAGGCCGGCTAAGCAAAGAATGGCAGGTTATTGAAGCACGCTATCAAAGAGGCAAAGTACCGCAGCTTTTGTATAGGGAATTGGATTTGTCAGTGCGTATTGTGCGCGATTATGTGGATAAAAATGTGTCCAAAATTATTGTGGACAATGACGATGTTGCTGATAGGTTACAGGAACTAATGGAACAAGTTGGTAAAAAAATTCCGGTAAGATGTTATCTCGGGGCAGAGGATTTATTTATCAAGTATAAATTAAATAAACAAATAGAAAACATGTCTAACAGGCGGGTGGAGTTAGAATGTGGCGGCTATCTAGTGATAGATACTACTGAGGCCATGACGGTTATTGATGTTAACAGTGGCCGTTATGCAGGGAAAAACAATATGGATGAGACTATCATGACCATTAATAGTAAAGCCGCAGTGGAGATAGCCCGGCAGCTAAGATTGCGTGATATAGGTGGAATTATTGTGGTAGATTTTATCGATATGCCTAAGGAGGAGCAGAAGGAAGAAATTCTAAAAGTTTTGCAAACTAACCTAGCAGATGATAAAATGAAGCCAAAGGTGCAAGATATAACTAAATTAAATTTAGTAGAGATTACGCGTAAGAAAGCACGACAGAATTTGTCTGCGGTGTTATATACCACTTGTCCCATGTGCCAAGGAACGGGCTATGTTCAGTCTCCTGAGACTATCGGCATTGAAGTGCGCAAGCGCTTGAGGCATATGTTGATGGGAGTGAAGGGCAATCGTGACGTGCAGCTCACAGTGCACCCGCTCATTGCCGAGTACATGCGAGGCAAGGCGATTAAAGATATGCAAAATGAATTTAATTGTGATATTAAAGTTGTGCCGGATGCCACCTTGCAGTTTGAAGCTTTTTCCATCTTGGCAGACTAAGAAGGAGGAGATATTATGCGTATTACTATCCCGACCTATGTTCAAGAAGTACTGGATGCACTCATTACTGCAGGATTTGAAGCCTACGTGGTGGGAGGAGCGGTGCGCGACGCTCTTTTGGGCAGAAAACCTGACGACTATGATGTGGTGACTAATGCTCGGCCAGATGAAATCAAACTGTTGGTGCAACACACTAATTTGACTATTGCAGGTGCTGTCGGAGAGGCTTTTGGTGTGATTTTGCTTAGCGTGGGGCGTCGCACCGTAGAAGTAGCGTCCTATCGCAACGAGACCTATGGTGATGACAGTCATCGTCCTGCCGAAGTATGGTATTGCGATAGACTAGATGAGGATTTAGGGCGCAGGGATTTCACTATTAATTCCATGGCACTCAGTGCTGATGGTACTTTGATAGATATGTATGGTGGGTTGGACGATTTGCACAACAAATGCTTGCGTACTGTGGGTAATGCCGAGAAGCGTTTTGAAGAAGATGCTTTAAGGATGTTTAGAGCCTGTCGTTTCATTGCACAATTAAGTTTTAAACCGGACCCGAAAATAAAAAAGGCAATCATACGCAATCTAGATAGAGTGCAAGGATTGTCAGTGGAACGAGTGCGGGTTGAACTAGATAAGATGCTCTGTGGGGCTTATGCTGCGCAAGGCTTGGCTCTTATGGTAGAAACTGAATTGAACAAAGAAACCTGTCGTCAAAGAATTAATGGACAAAAGGTAGCTATTCCCATTTTGCCGGAGTTGTCACAATTGGTTGGTGTTGAGCAAAACCCCCTGTATCACAAATATCCTGTGTGGGAGCATACCTTAGTGGCAGTCAGCAAAGGTGACAGAAGCTTGGAAGTGGAATGGGCTCTTTTGCTTCATGACGTAGCCAAGGGAACGGAAGGCATCCGTGGTTATAATGCTGACGGCACGCCTAATGACCACGGCCACGAAGTCAAGAGTGCTCTTATGGCGGAGGTTATATTGGGGCGTTTAGGCTATCCCAAGGCAGTGATTAATCGGGTGGTTTGGCTTGTGCGTAACCATATGCGTTTTGGGGCTAACATGGCCAGGGAAGATAGCACGACTTGGAAATGGCTGCGCAAGACAGCGAGGGAAGGGCCTTTCCGCATCACCAAAGAAATGGCAGAAGGATTTAAGCAATTGGTAGCTGTCTGTATCGCGGATTTGGCGGCCTGCAATGTGCATGAGCAAGAACTGATTTCGGCCCAAAGCTATGGCAAGAAACTAATTGTGATGGCCTATGAGATGCCTATCCATACTAGTGACCTTAATGTTAGTGGTGCGGATGTAGCTAAGATTATTGCCGATAAAGCTAGTCTTGGTGATTATATGCAGATTATGTTGCAAAGGGTGCAGGATGGGACGCTGGAGAACAAAGAAGGGGCTTTGTTAACTGCGGCCAATGCCTGGGAGGAAAGACGGTAGATTGATATTTAAGAATGTACAAAGACTGCACTAAGATGAGGCGAGAGGCCTTGTCAGGGTGCAGTCTTTTTTGAGGCTAAATAGTTATTTTTGTAGTTTGCTTAGGAATTTTTCTGTGGTGACAATGAAACGTTGGTGCGTGGCTTGTCCAATCTGGCCTTGTTTATCGCTAGCGGTTATAGAGAAGGTAAGCTTTTTGCCGTCTATAGCTACCAAGGTAGCAGTGGCGGTAATCTTTTGCCCTGGCAAAGAGGCTGCGTCATGAGTCATGTTCATAGCGATGCCCACAGAGGTTGTGTCTGGAGCGAGCGCATTATTTATAGCACTGCAGGCAGCCTGCTCCATGAGCGCTATAAGGGCTGGTGTGGCGTAGACTTGTAGACTGCCGCTACCGAGGGCCAAAGCTGTATTGGTATAGAGAACGGAAGTAGATTCCGTGGCAGTTAGACCAATTTTTAATTCGATCATTGTTATATCTCCTCGTTTAATTTGTGTTGCAATATGCTATAATTATAACATAAGTAATCTAGGAGGGATACAGTGCTATATTTTGATATATTTGGGCAACATGCTGCGGACAAGTTAGCATTTATTTTTAAGGGACAAGAAATGATCTACGGCGAGTTACGCCACAAGATTGAGCAATGGGCTAATTATTTACAAGCTCAGGGCGTAGAGCGAGGAGACAAAGTAGGCCTTTTTAGCAAGAACTGTACTAACTTTGTCGTTGCGTATTTTGCTATCATCAAGGCGGGTGGCGTAGTAGTGCCCTTCAATTTTCAGTTGGCGGCACGCGAAGTAGCCTATATTGTCAAAGATGCCGGGATGAAATTTTTGATCAATCGTGTCTCCTTAGACTTGGACGAAGCTTTATCTGAACAAGGTTTAACGGGTAAGCTTAAACAGTATACTTACGAAGATTTGGATGAAGCGGTTGAGCATGACTTTGTTGATTACCAGATGCAAGAAGATGATAATTGTACAATAATTTATACTTCTGGAACAACCGGGAAGCCTAAAGGTGCTATGCTCAGTCACAAGAATCTAATAGCTAATGCTCGCGGTTATACTCTTGTTGTCGATATTTATCCTGAGGATATGACGCTTTGCGTGCTGCCTATGTACCATTGTTTTGCTTGGACCGTATCCGTAGCAGGAGTACTGATGCATGGAGCAACGATTGTTGTGCAGGAAACATATATATTTAAAGATACGATGAATTTATTGGCTAAGTATCAAGTGACGACATTCGTAGGAGTGCCGACTATGATGCAGCTTTTCCTCAAAGGAGCGACAGCAGAGGAACTCAAAAATATTCGATATTTTATTAGTGGTGGTGCGGCTTTGCCAAGAATTTTAGCAGAGCAGTTCAAAGCAAAGTTTGGCAAGTACGTGCGGGAGGGCTATGGTTTGTCTGAAGCGTCTCCGGTTGTGACGGTCAATCCGCAAAATAAAATTAAAATAGGTTCCATTGGGCCGTGCATCCCTAATGTCACTGTGAAAATTTGCACTGCAGACGGCACAGAAGTATCAGGTGAAGAGGTTGGGGAATTGTGTGCCCAAGGAGACAATGTGATGTTGGGTTATCTTGGCTTACCAGAGGCGACCAAGCAAGCTTTAAATCATGGCTGGCTGCATACGGGAGATTTGGCCTATAAGGATAAGGAAGGCTATATTTATATTGTAGATAGATTAAAGGATATGATTATTTCGAGTGGTGAGAATGTTTATCCACGAGAGATTGAAGAGGCGATCTATACCAATCCGGCTATCGCAGAGGTGGCTGTTATCGGGATACCGGACAAATTGAGAGGACAGGCAATTTGCGCTTATATGGTGCTCAAAGAAGGAGCGGAGTTAGACAAAAGAGATTTAAGAAAATATTTATTGGGACGCATCGCACCCTATAAAGTTCCACGTGAGTTCTTCTTTTGTCCGCAACTACCCAAAAATGCCACGGGCAAGATTCTCAAGACGGCACTGCGAGAGCAAGCTTTGGTAGATATGGTGAACAGAAAAAGATAGGAGGTTACCATGCGTAAGTTTGTTTTAATACTATGCTTGGGGTTAGCCATAATTCTGAGTGGATGTGCCAAGGGAGAGATTACCCTTGAGGTGGACAGGCTTGGCAGTGCGAATATTAACTGCAATCTGCAAACCCATCCGCTTTTGGGAAGCGCGCTCACATCTTTTAAAACAGATTTTGAGGCAGATGGGTTTGTTGTAGAGGATATACAAGGGCAAGATATGATTGGTTTTAATGCACATAAGCATTATGCTAAGATTAGCGATATTAAAGATTCCAAGGTATTACAGGTTTTTAACTTTGCCACTATACAAGAAAAAGGGCAACAGCTGTCTGCGTCACAGTCGAGCAAGGTTCCAGGGACCGGAACGAGTACTGGTAATTCTCAACGACAGCAGTCGGATAAAGCTCAGCAGCCGTTGGTAACAATTAAGCAAGGTTTGCTTATGGATACTGTTAGTGTAAATACGCATCTTAACCTAGCTCCCAAAGAGCGTCAAGGTGCTGAGCAAGAGCAGTGGATTATGCAAAATATAATGAAACAAGTGCAACTGCGCTTTGTGCTCAAGCTTCCAACGGCTACAGATAATAATAATGCCACTCGTACCAATGATAATGGTAAAACATTGGAGTGGGATTTGCCCTTGGGGGTAGATACGCCTATGCGAGCTACAGTAACCTATGTTAATCCGTACAAAGCCGCTGGTTGGGCAGTTGCTATAGTCGCAGTTGCTGGTATTGTTTTTATGTATAAACGCAGGAAAAACAAGGGAGTAGAGAAAAATGAGCTACCTGAAGACCAAGGAAAATAAATTAAAAGAGATTATTGCTCAATACGATAATATGGTTCTGGGCTTTAGCGGTGGAGTAGACTCTTCTCTTTTGGCTTTGGCGGCTCAAGAAGAGTTAG
>JAQUUF010000099.1 GCA_028693975.1 Acidaminococcaceae bacterium | reverse complement strand
TTCTTCTAGGCGCGCTAATGATTTTTCAAAATTAACTTCTTGCGCAGCTTTTTTGGTCGCCATCAAATTGTCTCCTTTCGTATTTCAAACACCTGTGCATGAATAACTCCATCTCGCACACGTGTTACCATTTCTTCCATAGGCCGCACTGCGTCAACCGATGCCACCACCTTGTTGTTTATTGTGGTAGTGATACTGTAGCCTCGTCCCAAAATAGCCAAAGGACTCAAAGCATCCAACTTGGCACAAGCTATACCAAGTCTATGCCCTGTTACAGCGAGCTTATCTTGCTCACTCCGCATTAAGCGTTCGCTCAAACTATCTATTTGCAACTGTCTATCTTCTAGTAGTCGCAAGGGCTGCGTCAAAGTCCAAGAACTACATAATCTATCTAATTTATTCTGCTTGACTGCCAACAGCTGTCCCATAGCATTATTAATTCTGACAGTGAGTTGACGGCAGATATTTATGGTCCCTGTTGCGTCAGGCACTGCTAATTCTGCGGCCTGTGAAGGCGTCGCCGCCCGCATATCAGCAGCAAAATCTGCTAAGGTAAAATCTATTTCATGTCCCACGGCACTAATGATGGGTAACTGCGAGGCCGCAATAGCCCTGACTACCAGCTCCTCATTAAAAGCCCACAAATCTTCTATGGAGCCACCACCACGACCGATAATCAGGACATCAACCAACTTCTGCTTATTCATAAAATCTATGGCATGCACCAACTCACCCGCTGCCTCCGCACCTTGCACTCGCACTGGGTACAGGAGCAAACTTATAGCTGGATTACGCCGATGTGCAACAGAAATAATATCTTTGATAGCCGCCCCTGCCGAAGACGTTATCACGCCTATCTTGGTAGGATGAGCAGGCAGAGCAATTTTGCGCTGAGTATCAAACAAACCTTCTGCTGCTAATTTGTTTTTCAATTTTTCAAAAGCCAGCATCAAGCTGCCCGCACCTGCCGGTAACATCATATCAACATAAAGCTGATAAACACCATCGCGCTCGTACACACCTATGCGTCCCAAGGCATAGACCTTATCACCGTCTTTAGGAGTGAATTTGAGCGTGCGGGCCGAACCGGCAAACATAACTGCCTTGAGCAAGCCGCCTTTATCTTTAAGACTAAAATAACAATGTCCGGAAGGATAGCGTCGGAAGTTAGACACCTCTCCTTCTATTTGCACATGAGCAAGAATACCACTGCCCTCTACCAGTTCTTTGATGAGCTTGGTTATTTCTGCTACTGTATAAATTTTTCCACTAACCATGTTGACACTCCCATTGTCGCAAGGCATAAGCCGCCGAGCCTACTGCATTGTCGCTGCTATAACGAGCATCCGGCAAATATAGCTTAGCCCCATGAGCCTCTAACTGCTTAGTGATAAGGGCACGAATACATTGATTAGCTGCTACACCACCCACAGCCAAAACCGCCTGTACCTTTTCGCTCTGGCACAAAGTAACCAAACACCGCGCCAACGACTTACCTATAGCATACTCGGTACCCAGAGCCACCGCCGCAGCAGGTTGTTTATCTAGCGAGCGCAACACCGCAGTACATGGTCCGGCAAAGCTAATTTGACCTGCCTTAACTGCTACTGGATAAAGTTCAGGCTCAGCTGCCTGCTGAGCCAATTTTTCTAGAGCAGGCCCTGTCGGGAATCCCAACCCCAAAGCCACACCAACCCTATCAATGAACTGCCCTGCATGCAAATCTATACTGCCACCACAGGGAGTTAATTGATACTGCTGCCCCTGAGCCTGCACCAACAAAATATCCGTAGTCCCGCCCGAAGCATGTAATAAGAGAAAGCGCTCTGCCTGCGGCCTTTGTGCCGACCACAGACCAGCTTCCAAATGATTTTCTTGATGACTAAATTGATACAAAGGCACCTGCAAAACACTAGCTAGATTCCTAGCAGTACCTAGTCCCACCAAAAATGCCGGCATATAGGACTCGGCCAAAGGACGGGGCCTGGCAGTCACGCCAATTGCCCTAACATCATAAGCGCCAAAACCTTCCACCAGCTCTAGTAGCTCCGGCATATTCCTAGTATGTTGAAAAACCATCTCTGACTGGGCCAAGCCACAGCCACCTTGCTTAACCTTGAGCACTTGTCGCCTATCTTCCAACAGTTGACCCGTCAAATCCATGACGGCCACAGAAGTAGTATAGCAGCTAGTATCAAAGCCTAACACCACAGATTTAGCTGGCATGATTCTTGACCAGTTTGCCCAAAATACCATTTACAAATTTAGAAGATTCATCAGTACCATATATCTTAGCCAGCTCCACCGCTTCGTTAACAGCAATGGCCGGCGCTACCTTCTCCTCACCATAGAGAATCTCGTAGACTGATAGACGCAAAACGTTGCGGTCAATAGTCGCCATACGCTCAACCGTCCAGCCATTGGCAAGCTTAGTTAATTCTGTATCAATGGCCAATCTGTTATTCAAAGTGCCCTGAATCAAAATACTGGCATATTCATCTTGCGTCGTACCAGAGCTTAACCCCTCCTGGGCAGTGACGATAGCCTCCTGCAAAGGTGCATCTGGAGTAAAGTCTAGCATAAACAAAGTTTTTAAAGCAATTTCACGTGATAGTCTCCTGCTCATTTTATAATTCCTTTCTTTCTATCTATGATAACCCGGGGGCAATAACCTATCCAACAAATCCAGCAAGTCTTCTTTATTGTCGACTTTGTTACCGATAAAGAAACCTATGCCGATACATATCAGCAAAAAAATAGTCTGAAAAAAACCTAGTATTAGGAACAATGCCCCAATAAAAATGCCCACCAATACGCCACAAGTGCGGCCACGGTAATTATCCCACAATTCGTTTATTATCTTGGTAATCATGGCTAAAGCCTCCTCTTCTAGGCCTGTTTAGCCTTAATATGCTTAAAGAACACTTCTACGTCCTTCACATCAATGCCAATAGTAGACAAGACATTTTTGGTAATCGTACGTTTAATCTCATCCGTAGTATCCGGAATATTAATACCCGGTTCTACCGAAGCATTAATGCGCACATTTAGTTGATTATCAGCCATCTTGACCACAACTTTGGCATTATGCACGCCGTAGACATCGTTGCACAACTCAGAAACATAGTCTTCCGCTGCATTTTTGGCAATGTGTATTTTACCCTCTTTGTCATTACCAACGGTAATAGTGCTGACTCCCGTACCACCCAATCCAGCCACCAACAAGCGTAAGCTAACCAACAGAAGTACTACACCACCCACCGCGTACTCCCAACTGCCGGGAATACTCTGTACAAAAGGGGCTATATTATCCAAAGACACCATACCCAGCGTGAACACTATCATAAACAAAGCCACAACAGCCATCAATACAGTATACAAAGTCAAAATAATTCTATCTGGTATGCTCATCTTCGTTCTCTCCTTCATCGGTAATATCAGGCATTTCTTTGCGCTTGATACCTTCTACGTGAACATCAACCGCCGTAACTTCAAATCCAGTCATGTTCTCCACCGCTGTCTTGACTTTCTCTTGAATGGCAATGGCCACGTCCGGAATCGTAAAACCATATTCTGCAATTACATAAATCTCTACTCGTACAGTCTTACCATCAGGAATTACTTTGACACCTTTGGCATAGTTCTGCTTGCCGAGCATATCAGTCAGACCGCCCACCAAGCCACCGCTCATCTCCGCTACTCCCGGCACCTCACTGGCAGCCAAGCCAGCAACAATACTAAGCACTTCATCAGCTATTTTGACAGAGCCCACCTCTTCTGGTATGACTTCATCAGTTTTATTATTTTTTTTGGTAGTCAACTCTTCGTCGTCTAGCATTTTTTCCACCTCTTACGGCAAATTTATTCATAAATTACCTCAATATTATACCATAACTGCCAGTATAATAGTAGGACAATACCAAGAAAAAGGCGCTCTCCCTAAGGAGAACGCTCTCTACTACCCCTGTGTTACTACCCTAATATTATCAACATTGAAGGCTTCCATAATTACCCTTATACAATTACGCTCCAAATTGGTTCTATGCAGCTCGCTATCCGCCACAATCAACATATTACTGCCACTCATATTAATATTGTGAATGTTGCTAATGTGTTTCTTGAAGCTCTCTTCACCCAATAATTCATGCAATTTCTGCAAGCCCGGCATCAGTTCCGGCTTTTCCTTAGCCATCCTGCTTTCCAAAGGTGTAAATTGTACTGTAACCACTTTGGTATTAGTTGCCACCATAAACTTCTCTTCGCCTTCGCCCGGCACTACTAAATCCTTGCGCATTTAACTCACTCCTTCTAATAATTATCCTACTCATTATAAAATAAGCCTATTTTATAGTCAAGCAAGACAAATTCTTGTAAAATGTGTTAGAATAGTAAAAAGCTTATTTGGGAGAGTGATTATTATGTCTTTCTTAAACGAATTTAAAGAGTTTGCCCTCAAAGGTAATGTCATGGATATGGCAGTTGGCGTTATTATCGGTGCTGCTTTTGGTAAGATTGTAACCTCTTTGGTCAACAATATTATTATGCCCCCTATTGGTAAAATCGTGGGCAATATTGACTTTAATAATTTGTTTATCAATCTCAGTGATACACCGGTATCCACCCTAGCTGAAGCTACCAAGCTCAAGATTCCTGTTATTGCCTACGGAGCTTTTTTAACTCAAGTAATTGATTTTATTATTATTGCTTTTGTTATCTTTCTTTTGGTTAGCGCCATTAACAAACTCAAGAAGGAAGAAGTGCCGGAAGAAGACCGCCTGTGTCCTTACTGCAAGAGTGTTATTGCCAAGGATGCCACTCGCTGTCCTCACTGCACATCTGAACTCAAATAAATTATATTATTAAATTGGAGGTATTGTCTTGTCAGTATTAGACACATTACAAGAGCGTGGCTACATCAAACAAATGTCCCACGAAGCAGAAATCAAGGAATTATTGGAAAAAGAGAAAGTTACCTTCTACATCGGTTTTGACCCTACAGCAGATAGCCTGCATGTAGGTCATTTTATCGCTTTGATGGTAATGTCCCATATGCAAAAAGCCGGACATCGTCCCATCGTCCTTCTTGGCGGCGGCACCGGTATGGTTGGTGACCCTAGCGGCAAAGACTCTATGCGCAAAATGCTGACGCCAGAGTTCATTGACCACAATATTGCTTGCTTCAAGAAGCAAATGTCTCGTTTTATTGATTTTGGCGAAGGTCAAGCTATTATTGTCAACAACGCCGATTGGCTCCTGAGCCTTAACTACATTGAGCTCTTGCGCGACGTGGGCGTACACTTCTCCGTTAACCGCATGCTAACTGCTG
>JAQUUF010000098.1 GCA_028693975.1 Acidaminococcaceae bacterium | reverse complement strand
GGAAGCGGCCTGGGAGGATAGAAAGTTGCCGGTTAAGATAGCACCATACCTAGTGGTATGGTGCTTTCTTTATATGGTGATTAACTTTCTATTTGAGTAGGGACATAGTTACAAATAAGGGCCAGTCGAAATTTTGCGACTGGCCCTTAAATATTAATTTTATTCTACTGCGTTGAAACCTTTCATATCAACTTGCATTTCTGCCGGTATACAAAGCCAATCATACGAAATAATATTGCCTTTGCAAACCGGTTTACCTTCTAGAACAAAGACCTCTTGAATAAAGATATTTTCCTGATTGCCGTAGAAGTTGTTCGGATTAAAGAAAGGCGGTCTATGCTCATAAATTTTATAATTCATAGCCTTGAGGTATTGCAGTAATTCCTTATTCTTTTCTGAATTATTTGCTTCGGTATAAATGAAGGGCCGTAGTTTTTTAATCATTGCTGCGGCCCCCTTTAGTACCTGTAGCTCCATGCCTTCCACATCTATTTTCAGCAGACGGCAGGCTTTCAGATTAAGGTCATCTAATCTTACCAGGTCAATTTGATACCCTTCAGGTCGCGAGTTGATGACAAAGTTTCCTGTATTGGCATCTGGTTCGAAAGCTTTCGGGTCGTCGATGAGAATGGAACTGGCTTTATCACTGACACCCTTGTTATAACAATATACATTGGTAAGATTATTAAGAGCCATATTGCCACACAGTATTTGGAAGATAAGGCGCTGTGGCTCAAAGGCGATAACCCGACCCTGTTCACCAACGAAACGAGCAAGTGGAATAGTTAGGCTGCCAATATTAGCGCCTGCTTCCACCACTGTATCTCCTTCTTTGAGTAGTTGGCGGTACAGTTGAGCTTCTCCTTCGGAATATTCACCATAAACAGCTAAAGCTCTGCCGATATAACGGTCACGGGCCGGATACATTATTTTCCCGTAACGGAAATCATGTACTATATTAATAATTGGCATGAGAGTGCCTCCTTAGTGATTTATTTACTTCTTTGTTTTTGTTGTAAATCGGCTCTAACTTTATCAATCATCTTATTCGCATGTTCAGGGGTGATAAATCTGGTGCATTCGTATTCGTGGTCAGTTCCCTGATGGTGGGGACAGTAGCCAAAATTGCCGTACATTTGGGGGACACGCATATCGTTGCAGCAGCTATTGCAGGTGTGGAAATGCTGCACTCGATAAGGTGTATAGAATTCGGTGCCAGGGGCAGTATAACCGACAATCATTATAACGGGGATGCCGACACCCCAAGCTAGCCAAGATAACCCACTGGTTAAACCGATAAAGAAATCGGCATGAGATAAGAGGTCGATACGCTCTTGCAAAGGCAGGTTGCCAGTAAAGTCTTCTGTACCATAAGGAATACTGTTGCCTTTGTTGAGGTTCACGGTAATACGGTCACGGTCAATACAAAGCACTCGGTAACCCAGTTTCTTTAGATATTCTACTGTAGTAAGCCAGCCAGATGCGTTATTCCAATATTTGCTTTGAGCCGTTGCTTGTGCAGCGATACAGACATAAGGTTCTTTAATTGACCTTGTTTTTTTGGAAGGCACAAGTTTGATGCGGCGCTCTACAGGCTCTACACCTAAGAGATAAGCAGCGTGACGTTGTAATCCGACCATACGCCAATCCAACGGTTGTAAGTCACGGCGCTCCCAAGGAGCAAAAAGGCCTACAAAATAAGAAGCATAAAGGTCTTTCACTTGTGATTCATCGGTTATAAAATTAATTTCAGGATAACCTTTGCTAAAAATATCTGCAAATTTGGGGTTGATGATGCAATATAAATGACAGGCATGTTTTTTGCGGAATTCTTCGGCATAGGGGAACCAAGCCAAGACATCGCCCAAAGCACTATCCGGGAACTTCATCAAGACATTTTTGCCCTTAGCATTATAATTATGTTCAAAAACTAGTTTATCTTTTTGGTAGACTTCAATGCGGAAATTAACAAAATAAACTTTGGTGCTGGTAACCATACAGTTGCTGGCCTTAGCATCATAGACTGTTAAGCAGGCATCTTGGTCAATGAGACGAACTCTATAATCACCTTCAGGCACAACTACTCTGGCCCCTTTATTAAAATCAAAGGATATTCCTTTGATGGGTGTTTTGCCTGTAACGGGAGGAGGGTTAAAGGTCATATAGGGACGCTGAGTACTTTGCGGTGTTTGTTCCAGTGGAGTAGCGGCCGATGTTAGAGCTGGCGCTTGTTCTGCACAAGGGGCTGGATTGGGTACTTGAGCCTGGTTGGCAGTTGGATTATTATTTACTATTTCCATTATTTATTCCTCCCTTGTTGTTTTGTCTTGGGGTCAAGATGGTGGTCTGCCATCAGTCGGTCAATAGATTGGAAGACTTGCCCCGCACTGATGAAGCGGCTGCATTCGAATTCTCGTTCTGTGTGCTCATGACGAGGGCACCATGTGAAGTTGCTATGGCAGAATTCTTCACTGCTATCAGTCCAGCAGCCGTTACAGACGTGAAAATTAATGATGCGGTAAGGAGTATAGAATTCACTATGAGGCAAGGAGAAGCCGCTAATCATAATGATGGGAATACCTGTACCCCAAGCTAGCCACGATAATCCGCTGGGCAGCCCCACAAAAAAGTCAGCGTGAGAGAGCATGTCTACCCTGTCTTGCAGTGGTCTTCCACCGGTAAAGTCTTCAGCACCATAGGGGATTAAGTTCCAATAACGACCTGCACCATGGCATTTTTCTTTATCAATACACAGAACTCTATAACCTTTTGCCTTAAGATAAGCAACTACTTCAATCCAGCCTTGGGGATTATTCCAGTATTTGGCTTGGCTGGTTGCTTGAGCAGCAATGCAGACATAGGGTTCCTTGACTTCTCGCGGTTTGTCGGAAGGAGTCAGGATTGGGCGTCTTTCCACTACATCTAGTCCCAAAAGATAAGGAATTGTTTTTTGAAGGCCTACAATACGGTGATCAACAGGTTGGTGGATTCTATCTGTGGCAGGGAAAAAAATACCCATATAGTAGGTGGCATAGCAATCAGGTGGTGCTGTGTCTGGTTTGATAAAATTAATATGAGGATAGGCAGGTTTAAAGAGACCGGCCAGTTCTTCACTCATAGAGCAATAGACATTGCACTGGTGCTTCTTACGGAATTCTTCGGCGTAGGGAAACCAGGCCATGATGTCTCCCAAAGTTCCGACGGGATAACGTATATGGACATTTTTATCTTTGAGAGTCAAATCATGAGTATAGATAAGTTGGCCGTCCTTAAATACTTCCACTCTGAAATTAATGTAGTATTTCTTAGTGCTGGTTACAAAAGCACCATTGGCATTAGCATCATATAGGATTGTACTAGTATCTTTGTCCATGAAGCGCACATGATAATTGCCCTGCGGGACCACTAGGCGAACGCCATAATTAAAATCAAGTAACAAGCCGGGTATTTCTGTTTTGCGTGTTACAGGACCTGGGTCAAAATTCACATAACGTCGTTGTGCCTCATTAGGCGTGGCTGTAACCTGCTTGTTGTTAGCAGTGCCGGCAGCTGCAGGATTGTTAGTCAGTGTAGCTGCGGAAATAGTTCCTTCATTGTTCATAGCTATCCTCCTAGATGAGAATGTATTAATTCTAAATATAACATATTAATTATACATCAAAGGGAAGAAAAATTCCGTAGAAGATATGCAAAACCTTCACTGCGGATATTATTAGTTTTTATCAAGAGGAAATAGTCGCTCGCTAATTATAAGGAGGAATAATCATTTATTAACTACATTTGGACACCAGTGGCTTTTCTTTTGGCCGATAATTATGTATAATATTAGGAAGTATCCTTTCTAGACCAATATTGTGAAGCGGAGGTTTAAAATGAAAATTAAATTTACTAAGATGCACGGTTGTGGCAATGATTATGTTTATGTTAATTGCTTAGAGCAGGAGCTGACTAATCCTGGAGCCATTTCAGAGTTTGTTAGTCATCGTCGTTTTGGCATTGGAGCTGATGGACTTATTATGATTTGTAAGTCTGATAAAGCTGATTTTAAAATGAGTATGTTTAACGCAGACCGTTCTGAAGGCAAGATGTGTGGTAACGGTATTCGCTGTGTAGCTAAATATGTGTATGACAAGGGTTTGACAGATAAGACAACGATTACTATTGAAACCCTGTCAGGAATAAAAACCATTGAAATGACGGTAGAAGAGGGCAAAGTCACAGAAGCTGTTGTAGATATGGGTGAGCCGATTGTAAGAACTAAAGATATACCCATGGTTAGTGACCATTTTGTTTTTATGGACCAGGGGTTAGATTTGTATATGAATTATGAAACCGTTATGAATGGCACGGCTGTTTCTATGGGTAATCCACATTTCGTTACCTTTGTTGATGATGTTGATAATTTTGATGTAGAAGGGATTGGCAAAATAATTGAGCATCATCCGTTGTTCCCAGAGCGTACTAATGTTGAATTTGTACAAGTAATAGATGATAACACCGTTAAATTCCGTGTTTGGGAACGTGGGAGTGGGGAGACTTGGGCCTGTGGGACGGGAGCATGTGCAGTAGCTTTCAGCAGTGTGTCTTTGTCACGGGCTGGTAAACAAGGCGAGTATTTGAATGTACAAGCCAAAGGTGGTTTGCTGAAAGTAAACTTCCAAAAGAACAATCACCTTTTCTTGAAAGGACCAGCAACAATGGTTTTTGATGGAGAGATTGATATTCCAGAAGCAGTAATAGAAGATAAAAAATAAAAAAGTATGAGAGGGGAAATTATGTAATGGCAATAATGAATGAGAACTACTGCAATTTGAAAGAAAGCTATCTTTTTTCTGATATAGCGAAGAAGGTGGCCGATTACACCAAGGCACATCCCGACAAGAAAATTATTCGCATGGGAATTGGTGATGTTACCTTGCCTTTGGCACCAACGGTAATTACAGCGATGGCCAAAGCAGTTGAGGAAATGGGTGCTAAAGAAACGTTCAGAGGGTATGGTCCGGAACAAGGCTATGATTTTGTACATAAGGCTTTGGTGAGCTACTATGCCGAGCATGGTGTTAGCCTAGAGACTACAGAAATTTTTGTCAGCGATGGTGCCAAGAGTGATTGTGGCAATATTACGGATATTTTTGATGATGCTAATGTTATTTTAGTACCAGACCCAGTTTATCCGGTTTATGTTGATACCAATATTATGCGGGGACGCAAGATTGTATATATTAATGGCACGCCGGAGAATAATTTTTTGCCGATGCCTGATCCTGCTATTAAGGCGGATGTAATATATTTGTGTTCGCCCAATAATCCTACTGGTGCAGCTTATAGTAAAGAG
>JAQUUF010000097.1 GCA_028693975.1 Acidaminococcaceae bacterium | reverse complement strand
GCAGTATCTGTTCGCTATGACTCATACGCTGGACCGTTTCGCGGAGAGTAACATCTTCTCCCAGTTGCGGTGCCACTTGTTTAATCTCTTCGATTTTGGCGGTCAAAAGTTCTATTTCAAAAGCCTTGTTATCATTTTGTGCTTCAACCCGCGCCAAATTATTCTTTGCTGCTATATATTCGGTATAAAGACTTTGATAGGCTCTCAATAACGGTGCAATTTCCTGCTCACCATACAAATCCACCAAGGCTAGCGGCGCACCTGCTTGCAAAAGCTGTTGATTCTCATGTTGTCCGTGAATATCTACTAACTGCTGCGCTAATTGGCGCAAAACTTGCACCGGTACCTGTTTGCCATTGACCAGAGCTTTACTCTTCCCTTCTTGGTTAAGCCTTCTCTCCAAGAACAAAGAATCTTCCTCCAAGTCAATGCCATATGCTTGAATAGTTTCTGCTAAGTTCTTATCTCCACCAATATCAAAGATAGCCTGCACCCAACACTCCGTAGCACCCTGACGCAAAAAGTCTAATGATGCTCTTTGCCCCAGAACAAGGCCAAAAGCATCAATAAGAATAGATTTACCGGCACCAGTCTCACCTGTAAATACATTAAAGCCCTCGGTAAATTCCACCTTAGCATCTTCAATTAAAGCAAAATTATGCACATGCAGGCTGTTTAGCATCAATCCTACTCCCTTGCTTTATTCTCCCCTACTTAAATGTTCCAAAACTGCCTTAATATCCTGTCTGTCCCCTACACAAATGAAAATTGTGTCATCACCGGCCACTGTACCCAATACCTCACGCCATTTTAGATAGTCTATCGCGTAGGCTACCGCTTGCGCAGTACCGGGCATAGTTCTAACTACAACAATATTCTCAGAAACATGTACTGATTGAATGGATTCTTGGAATGTTCTGGTCATTCTATCCGCTGCCAAAAACTCTTCATGCTCTTTGGGAAAAGCATAGCGATACTTACCATTGGCATCAGCCACTTTAATAAGCATCATCTCCTTGATGTCCCTAGATACAGTTGCTTGCGTTGCTTCAAAGCCGGCGTGCCGCAAAGCATGCGCCAAGTCGCTTTGTCTTTCTATACACTGCTCATTAATAATTTTCTTGATTGCTTCCTGTCTACTATTTTTCATAGGAGCACTCTCTTTCTAAAACTGGGTGGAATTCTCCCCACGCAATAATTTGTCCTGCCATGTTTCATAATAAGAAGCTGGATTCATCTTGATAAAATTAACGGTATGCGGCCCTTTGGTAATAACAACTTTTTCGTCGCTATCAATAGCCTGAACTATTTCGCCATCTGAGGAGAGCAAAATTTCTTCAGAGAGAGTCCGTGGTTGTATTTCTATTTTTTCTGTCATGGGTATGATTAAAGGTCTCGTATGTAGAGCATGAGCGCAGATAGGCGTCAAGGCGATCACATCCAGTCCCGGATAAATAATCGGTCCTCCTGCCGACAATGAATAAGCAGTGGAGCCTGTTGCCGTAGCCACGATTAAACCATCTGAAGGATAATTGGCCGAAGGCTTGCCTCCTATTTTGACACTAAGTCTAGTTATTTTGGAAAAATGACCTCTAGCCAAAACAATATCATTCAACGCTTGTGTACTTATTATAACATTCTTGCCTCTATATACGTCTGCCTTAAGCATGCTATGTTTACCAATTGTGTAATTCCCACCTTTGATACGCTCTAGTGCCTGCTGCAAATAGGGCCATTCAACTTCAGTCAAAAAACCTAGCTTGCCCATATTTACCCCAATTACTGGTACCATCAGCGCAGCTACATAATGAGCCATACGCAAAAAAGTACCATCGCCGCCCCAAGACATAGCCACATCAAGTTCTTGCAAAGAAGCAGAATCTTGTATGTCATACGCTTGAACAGCATAATTGTCGGCTATCGCTTCAGGTAAAACTACTTCTAGCTCCAGAGTCCTACACATGGCAATCACTTGTGGTAAATACGCCAGAACCGCTTTCTTGTCCAAATTAGGAAACAAACCTAATCTTATTTTCTTCATATCTACCACCTATTATAAATCTATATGAGATTGAGCGACAACTTGTACCACTGCGTTATCATCAATCTTATCCTCTCCCTGCAAAGTAAGATACAGCAAATACTCAATATTGCCCTCTGGTCCTTTGACCGGTGAAAAGTCCAAACCACTAATAACAAAACTAAGCTCACGTGCCAAAGCGATAACTTTCTCTACCACTGCCAAATGAACTTTGGTGTCTTTGACTACACCTTTTTTGCCCACATTTTCCTTACCTGCTTCAAACTGCGGTTTAACAAGAGCCATCACCGCCCCGTCCTCTGCCAGAATTGCTTTGGCTGCCGGCAGAACTTTGTCGAGGGAAATAAAAGCCACATCTATCGTCGCCAGATTAATTTTGTCAGGCAAAAAATCACTGGTCAGATTGCGCACATTGGTTCTCTCCATATTCACAACCCTAGGGTCTTGCCTTAGCTTCCAAGCCAGTTGTCCATAGCCTACATCCACGGCATAGACCTTGGCTGCACCGTTTTGTAGAGCACAATCCGTAAAACCGCCCGTGGATGCTCCTAGGTCTGCCACTATCAAGCCTTGGAGCTTCAAGCCAAAGCACTTGACTGCTTTGTCTAGCTTGAGACCGCCACGGCTAACAAAAGGTAATTTATTCCCCAGCAAACGAATATGCACGTCTTCCTTAACACCTGTGCCAGGCTTATCTATTTTTTGTTCATCCACCAATATCTGCCCCGCCATAATAGCAGCTTGGGCCTGAGCTCTGGTAGAAAAAAGACCTTTATCTACCAAAAATATATCTAAACGTACTTTAGCCAAACTATTTCCTCAAACTTTCTAAGCGCTTGCTCACTTTGGCAGCAATGCTCTCTGGGTCTAACTGCAAATCTTGCAAAAGCAAGCTGCGATTGCCTTGCTGTACTAATTCGTCACCAATGCCAAAAGTCATAACTTCTGTATCTGCCAGCAGCTCCTCTTGATTGAGTAAGTGCATCACATTGCTGCCAAACCCACCTAACAAAACATTTTCTTCTATAGTAGCAATAAACTTTGTCGCTCTCGCTGTCTCTTGGAGCAACGCTTCGTCCAATGGCTTAACAAATCTCGCATTAATAACACCGGCTGATATACCATGCTCTGCTAATATTGCCGCTACTTTTTGCGCAGTATGTACCATGGAGCCAATGGCCCACAAATACAAATCGCGTCCTTTTTGCAAAAGCTCTGCCTTACCAATAGGTAATTGCTGCAAAGGCTCTGTAATATCTACACCCTCACCGCTACCTCTAGGATAGCGCAAAGCAATAGGTCCTTCAAATTCAGTAGCAGTGCAAAGCATGTGGCGTAATTCATTCTCATCCTTGGGCGCCATAATTGTCATTCCCGGCATCATGCTTAAATAAGATAAGTCAAAAACGCCATGATGAGTAAAGCCATCATCGCCGACGATGCCAGCCCTATCCAAGCAAAATACTACTGGCAAGTTTTGCATACATACATCATGCAGAACTTGGTCAAAAGCTCTCTGTAAGAAGGTAGAATAAATAGCCACAAAGGGCTTCAATCCTCCGCAGGCCATACCAGCCGCCAAAGTAACAGCGTGCTGCTCAGCAATACCCACATCAAAAAGACGTTTGGGGAAAAGGTCTCCGAAGGTCGCCAAGCCCGTACCATCTTTCATAGCTGCAGTTATCGCCATTATCTTTTTGTTCTTTTTGGCTAATTCGACAATAGTCTTGCCAAAAATATCTGTATAAGTCGCAGGTGCATTAGGGTCTTGTATCTTTTTGCCTGTGGCAATATCAAAAGCCCCTGTACCGTGGAACTTGTTAGGACTGGTCTCTGCGGGCAAGTACCCTTTACCTTTTTTGGTAACCACGTGCACAATAACAGGTTTGGCTAGTTGTTTAGCTTTCTCTAGCATATCACTAATCTGCTCTATATTGTGTCCGTCCACCGGCCCAATATACGTAAAGCCCAAATCTTCAAAAAGCATACCAGGTACCAGCAAATATTTCAGGCTATCCTTCACGCGGTTAGCAGTTCTCAAAACATGCTCGCCCACGGTTGGGATGCTCTTCAACAAATTTTCTGCATCAGCCTTGATATGAGAATAAGTCTCCCCTGTGCGCAGTTGGCACAGATACTCTGACATAGCGCCCACGTTCTTGGAAATAGACATTTCATTATCATTAATTACGATAATGAGCTTGCGTTGCAAATCGCCGGCATTATTCAGGCCCTCGATAGCCATACCGCCAGTCAAGGCACCATCACCAATAACGGCTACTACATTATAATCTTCTCCAGCTTCATCACGAGCAATAGCCATTCCCAATGCCGCAGAAATAGACGTACTGGAATGACCCGTGCCAAAGGCATCATGCTTGCTTTCTTGTCGCTTTGGGAATCCTGACAAACCCTTGTATTGACGCAATGTAGCAAATCTATCACGCCGCCCCGTAATCATCTTATGCACATACGCCTGATGACCTACATCCCAGACGATTTTATCATGAGGGGTACTAAAGCAACGATGTAGCGCAATCGTCAGCTCCACCACTCCTAGATTAGGTGCCAAATGTCCACCTGTGTGGGAAGTCGTTTCAATTAAGAAAGTCCTTATTTCCTGACAGAGCTTGGGCAAATCTTCTTTAGATAATTTTTTCAAATCTTCCGGTGAATTTATTTCAGCTAACAAAGTCATAAAATTATATCATCCTCACTTTGCAACTAGTTTTTCCTATGATTTAACTCTCTAGTGATTTCTCGCAATGGTTCTGCCGCCTCACCAAACATCTCCAGGCAAGCCAATGCTTCTTCTTCAGTCTTTTCGGCCAGCTTCTGTGCCCCGTCCAAGGTATACAAAGATACATAGGTGGATTTGTTCAGCTTAGCATCGCTGC
Source organism: Acidaminococcaceae bacterium (assembly GCA_028693975.1). Lineage (GTDB taxonomy): Bacteria > Bacillota > Negativicutes > Acidaminococcales > Acidaminococcaceae > JAQUUF01. The sequence goes on along the minus strand of JAQUUF010000097.1, from coordinate 499 downwards.
CCGCTGCCTTGCCCATTTCTTCTTGGGTACTCACCACGTCCATAATATCGTCAGTAATCTGGAACGCAAGGCCAAACAGCTCTGCGAACTTAGTCAAGGCTAGCAATTGCTCATTAGTTGCCCCGGCCATTCTAGCTCCGGCTCTAATAGCCGCAATGAAAAGAGCACCTGTCTTAGCTTCGTGCAACTGACGCATTTCTTCTTGCGTCAGAGCCTTACCTTCTGCTTCTAAGTCCAGCGCTTGTCCACCCACCATACCATAATTACCGGCACACATAGCCATCTCACGCACAGTATCCACCAAGGCTTGAGCATCGCAGTTTTTCTGCTCCAGCATTACTTCAAAAGCCAAAGTCAACAATCCATCTCCCGCCAGAATCGCCATCGCTTCGCCAAAAACCTTATGGTTCGTCAAGCGGCCACGGCGATAATCATCATTGTCCATAGCTGGTAAATCATCGTGAATCAAAGAATAAGTATGAATCATCTCTAGCCCGCA
>JAQUUF010000096.1 GCA_028693975.1 Acidaminococcaceae bacterium | reverse complement strand
TGAGCTTTATCAGTTATGGCGGCACTTCTTTGATAGCGACCTTGGCTGCCGTTGGCATGGTTTGTGCTGTCTATAGAGATGAGGTACGTAAGGAGAGGTTGGGGCAGAGCAGTAGTCAACCGCCTACTCCACCGCGCTACAGCAAAGAAGACCAAGTTTCCCAGCCTTTGAGATTCAGACCGAGGGGGTGGCAACCCAAATGATGCGTATTCAGCATGTATTTGATTTGGCCAGTGGCAAGAAGAGAGCCGGTATTATTTATTTACTGCCGGTTTGCATTGCTTGCTTAGTAGTGATCAGGCTTTTTTGGATTCAGATAGTGCGTGGTGAGGCTATGGCTCAGGAAGCCCACGAGCAGATTGCCGGGCAATCTACGGAGGTATCGCCCCGTGGCAGTATCCTAGATAGGAATGGAGAAGATTTGGCTGTCAGTATCATCTCCAAATCTCTCTACGTTAATCCTAAGGAAATGGACGATAATCCTGATTATTGGCCCAAGGGCAAGGTCCCTCAGAGAGATCCGCGCAAAGTAGCGGCCGACCTCTTGTCTCCGGTGCTTAATATCAAAGCAGATGAGCTTTATGCGGAGTTTAGCAGTCCCGATAGGCAATTTGTCTGGGTCAAACGTACGCTGGACCCAGCGGTAACTGATGAAGTTAAGGCTGTCTTGAAGGAAAATAAAATAAACGGATTTCATTTCCAAGAAGAAAGTAAGCGTTATTACACCAAAAATACTTTGGCGGCACAGGTCTTGGGCTTTGTCGGTACCGACGATAAGGGCCTAGAAGGGATTGAGGCCTCCAAAGACAGTATTATCAAAGGTAAATCCAGCAAACGTTGGAATTTCTTTGATGCCAGAGGTAATTTGATGGGAGAGTCCGGACTTAATGAAGTGCAGGCTCCCAAGATGAATTCGGTGTATCTGACGATAGATAGCAAGATGCAGTTTATTTTGGAGAAAAGTTTGGATGAGGCTATTGCCAAAACCCATGCTGCCGGTGCAGCGGCCATCTTGATGGATCCGCATACCGGTGAGATTCTGGGCATGGCGTCCCGTCCTACCTTTGACCCCAATGATTTTGGCAAGTATCCTTCTACTAGCTGGACTAATAGAGCAGTAACTATGATTTATGAGCCAGGCTCTGTATTTAAGCCTATTGTGGGCTGTGCCGGGCTGATGGAAGGGGTTATTACCCCTACTACGCCTTTTGACGATTTAGGTACGCTGGATATTGGCGGGCGTATTGTAAAGAACTGGGATGGCAGCGGCTTAGGTGCCATTACCTACACTGATGTAATTAAATTCTCTGTTAATACCGGTATGGCTCATCTGGGGCTGAAGCTGGGCGGCGAGAGGATGACGGAATATGCGAAGAAATTTGGCTTTGGCTCTGTTACCGGCTCTGATGTGCCGGGAGAGCAAGCAGGTATTCTCTATGACCCCAAAGAAATGATTCCGTCAGACGAGGCTTCCATGTCAATAGGACAAGGTATCGCCGTGACGCCGTTGCAGATGCTGCGGGCTATTTGCGTTATTGCCAACGGGGGCGAGCTCTTGAAGCCCTATGTGGTGGACAAAGTAGTGGCTCCGGACGGTCAGATTATAGAGCAGGGCCACAAACAGGTGGAGCGCCGCGTCATTACCGAAGAGGTTGCTTCCCAGATGCGGACCATGATGGAAAAAGTGGTTAGTGAAGGCGGTGGCAAGACAGCTCAGATTAAGGGCTACAAGATTGCCGGCAAAACAGGTACCGCAGAGAAGCTAGCCGAAGGCGGTGGTTATGCAGCCGGGCTCTATATTGCTTCTTTTGTAGGCTTTGTGCCCAGTGACAAACCGGAATATGCTATGCTGATAATGATTGATTCACCGCAGGGTGCTTTCTATGGCTCGCAGGTATCGGCGCCTATTTTTAGGGATACCTTGCAACAGATTCTCGTAGCTAAGGGTATTCAGCCCTCTGATTTTAGCGGTTTGCCCTCAGTGGAAATAGTCAAGGAAAATATTCACAATGATAATGAATTGCCTCAAATCACCCTCATGGATGATGGCAGAGTTAAGGTACCCAATCTAGGGGGGCTTAATATGAGGCAGGTAGCTGCGGTGTTGGAGCAAGGTCATCTGGCCTTTATCCCCCATGGGCGTGGCAAGGCCGTGCGACAGTCGCCCGGCACAGGGACGATTCTTAACCAGGATGATGTCATTGAAGTCTGGTTTCGATAAATAACAAAAATAAAAAATAAGGGGAGAAAAGCTATGTTATCTGACATTGAAATTGCGCAACAAGCCAAAATGTTACCAATTACGGAGGTAGCAGCTCAACTGGGCATTAGCGAGAATGACATTGAAATGTACGGTCGTTACAAAGCTAAATTATCCATGAATCTCATTAAGTCGTTAGCAAGTAAGCCTGCGGGTAAGCTGGTCTTGGTGACCGCCATTACACCTACACCGGCAGGTGAGGGCAAATCCACTACTACTGTAGGTTTGGCGCAAGGACTGACCAAGCTGGGCAAAAAGGCTATTGTGGCCTTAAGAGAACCGTCTCTGGGACCTTGCATGGGTGTCAAGGGTGGCGCTGCCGGTGGTGGCTATTCTCAAGTAGTACCGATGGAAGATATCAATTTGCATTTTACGGGTGATTTTCACGCTATTACCTCTGCGCATATGCTTTTGTCTGCTATGCTGGACAATCATATTCAACAAGGCAATGCCCTCAATATCGACGCCCGTCGCATTGTGTGGAAACGTGTAGTGGATATGAATGACCGTGAGCTAAGAAATATCGTAGTAGGCTTAGGCGGCAAAGCGCATGGCGTGCCGCGTCAGGACGGCTTTGATATTACTGTAGCCTCCGAGGTTATGGCTATTTTGTGTTTAGCCAAAGATTTGCATGATTTGAAAGAGCGTTTGAGCAGAATTATCGTGGCCTACACCTATGAAGGCAAGCCGGTAACGGCAGGACAGATTCATGCTCATGGTGCTATGGCGGCTCTGTTGAAGGATGCTATTAAACCTAATTTGGTTCAGACGATTGAGAATGTACCAGCGATTATTCACGGCGGGCCTTTTGCGAATATTGCCCATGGTTGCAATAGCGTAATGGCTACCCAGACAGCTTTGCGCTTGGCAGATTATACCGTTACAGAAGCAGGTTTCGGTGCAGACCTAGGAGCAGAGAAGTTCTTTGATATCAAATGCCGTTATGCCGGTCTCCAACCAGATGCCGTGGTATTGGTAGCGACTGTACGTGCCTTGAAGATGCACGGCGGTGTAGCTAAGACTGAGTTAACCAAACCTAATGTAGAAGCCTTGAAGAAGGGCATAGTGAACTTAGAGAAACATATTGAGAATGTGCAAAAATTTGGTGTGCCGCTAGTTGTCGCTATCAATATTTTTGCTAATGATACTCCCGAAGAGATAGAGACTGTACGCAGCTATTGTGCTAAACATGGTGTTAATGTAGCGTTGAGCGATGTTTTTGCCCGAGGCGGCGAAGGCGGTCGAGCTTTGGCCGAAGAAGTAGTGACTTTGGCAGAGAGCGGAGCGGCTAATTTTGCTCCTATCTATGACTTAGAGGATACCCTGAAACAAAAGATTGAGAAGATTGCCACGGAGATTTATGGTGCCAAAGACGTAGCTTATGAGAAGAATGCCGAGAAGGCTTTGGCTGAATTTGAAGCACTAGGCTATGGCAAATTGCCTGTCTGCATGGCTAAGACCCAGAATTCTTTGTCCGATGACCCCACCAAGATTGGCCGTCCGGAAGGCTTTACTATGACGGTAGCAAATGCTCGCATTAGTGCCGGGGCAGGGTTTGTGGTAGTGCTGACTGGTGATATTATGACTATGCCAGGTCTGCCCAAAGTACCGGCCGCAGAGAGAATTGATGTTTCTGATGATGGTGTGATTTCTGGTTTGTTCTAACTATTAACTATAATTAAGGAGCTGCACATGACAGTTATGATGCGGGGCAAACCCGTTGCTGATAAAATTAAAGAAGAGTTACAAGCAAAGTTTGCCGGCAAGCAGGTTACTTTGGCGATAGTAGTGGTAGGTGACGATGCTGCCTCCCATGTGTATAAGAATCGCTTGGTGAAGATGGCGCAGAGTCTAGGCGTGCAGACCCGCGAGGTCTTGCTGCCAGCCACAGCCACTCAGGAAGCGGTGCTGGAAGCAGTGCAGCGACTTAATGAAGATACTGAGGTAACGGGAATCTTGCCCATGATGCCTTTGCCCAAGCCACTAGATGGTGATGCCGTAGGTGCTGCTGTGGCACCGGAGAAGGACATGGATTGCTTGAATCCTCTCAATGCCGGCGAGCTCTATCTAGGCAGGAGCCCTTGGGCGCCTTGTACACCGAGAGCTTGCATGGCCATTTTGGCACATTACCAAATAGATTTGGCAGGGAAGCAAGTAGTTGTCTTAGGACGCAGCAATGTAGTGGGCAAGCCTGTGGCGAATCTGCTTTTGCAACAAAACGCTACGGTTACCATTTGCCATTCCAAGACCCGAAATTTGTCGCAACTCTTGCAAGAGGCAGATGTTATCGTCGCTGCTATTGGCCGTGCGGAATTTGTGCAGCCGGAGATGGTGCAAGACGGCGTCGTTATTGTGGACGTGGGTATTAATCAAGTGGGAGACAAGCTAGTCGGCGACGTAGCAGCTAGCGTAGCAGACAAAGCCAGCGCTTTTACCCCGGTACCGGGCGGTGTCGGCGTAGTCAGCAACGTCATGGTCATGGAGACCTTAACCCGCAATATGTAATTGCAAAGATGTGGCACCGCATCTACTCAAATAAATAGTTAACAATATAAAAAGCAATAATAGCCAATATATTAGCTGTTATTGCTTTTTTGCGCACAATAAGATAAGATATTAGCTATGGATATTAATAATTTTATTTTGCAAAATAATTTAACACCGGGTGAAATTAACCTTATACTCGCTAAAAGAATACGTGCCATTCGGCGTCGTCGCAAAATTTCCCAGCTAGAATTAAGCAAAAAATCGGGGGTGAGCCTTGGTTCTTTAAAGCGTTTTGAGACCAAGGGTGAAGTATCACTCCTTGCTCTGACCAAAATCGCCCTAGCACTGGAGTTGCAAGATGCCATGCTTGAATTGTTTGCGGATATCCCCTTCCAAACATTAGAGGAGGTTAAGAATGAAGAAAATTAACGAACTCCGAGTGTTTTATAAACAGCAATTGGTAGGGACGATGGTACTTTATAAAAATGCTTTGGCGGTTTTTGCTTATGATGCTAAGTGGCTTACTGATGGTTTTGCGATAAGTCCGTTTTCTTTGCCGTTGGAAGCGAAGGTGTTTGTTCCCAAAGCTGAGTTGTTTGACGGTGTTTTTGGAGTGTTTGCTGATAGTCTACCCGATGGTTGGGGGCCGCTTTTGGTAGATAGGATGTTGCTCAAAAAAAGGGTTAATCCAGCGGCTATCACACCGT
>JAQUUF010000095.1 GCA_028693975.1 Acidaminococcaceae bacterium | reverse complement strand
AAGCCACATCAACTTTAACTTGTTCCATGCTACGAGCAGACAAAAAGCTAGCAGGTGAAACAGCATAAACCTTCTTACCACAGCTAGCTAACCCAGCACTAATGCCTACTAAATCCTGCTCGGCAATACCTACTTCTACAAATTGTTGCGGATATTGTTGAGAGAACTCTGTCATAGAGCCAGACCCACGTGAATCACTACAAACCACAACAATGTCTTTATCATTACTAGCAGCGGCTAAAAGGGTATTACAAATAGCCTGTTTATTAGCAAGGGCAGTCATTTTTATCATCTCTTTTCGTTTGCTGCATAAATTTTTTAAATTCTTCATCAGTTGGAACTCTGTGGTGCCATTCGACCTTATTCTCCATAAAAGAACAACCTTTACCTTTAATAGTATGCGCCACTATCATAATAGGTTTGCCCACAATTTTGTGTGCTGTTTCAATAGCCATACACACTTGCTCTAGGTCATTACCGTTAATCGATAAAACTTCCCACCCAAAAGCTCTCCAACGTTCTTCCAAATTCTCATGGGCCATGACTTGCTCCGTAGAACCAGAAATTTGCAACCCATTTTTATCAACAAAAGCAATTAGATGATCCAGTTTGTAATGAGCCCCTGCCATAGCTGCCTCCCAAACTGAACCTTCCTCTACTTCTCCGTCACCCATTACAACATAGGTATAGTATGCCTTTGCATCCATTTTACCAGCCAGAGCCATACCTACTCCCAGAGCCAACCCATGTCCTAGAGAACCCGTATTCATCTCTATGCCAGGAATCTTATTATGAGGATGGCCAATAAACCTAGAACCAAATTTACCATAAGTTGCCAAATCAGCTGTAGAAAAAAAACTTAAATCTGCCAAAATACAGTATAATGCCTCCACAGAATGGCCCTTACTGAGGACAAATCTATCTCTATTAGAATTCTCTTGAGTAGCCGGAGATATTCTCAAGTATTTATAGTACAAGGCTACCAAGATTTCTATTTCACTAAAATCGCCACCGATATGTCCCATTTTAGCCGTAACAACCAACTGCATAACAGCGCGACGTATTTGTTTAGCTTTGTCTAGTAATAGCTTCATTGCGCATTCCTCTTTTCTTTCGTTGCTTAAACATCAGTTTTGTCCTATACTTAAATATATTGATTTAGGGAGATGTTGAGTATGCTAGATGAATTAAAAGAACTTGTCTGTCAGGCCAATCTAGAGCTTGTTCGGCAAGGGTTGGTCATATACACTTGGGGTAATGTCAGTGCTATTGATACAAAACGCCAGTATGTGGTGATTAAACCCAGTGGCGTTTCTTATACTGGCATGTCCCCTCAAGACATGGTTATCGTCAACCTAGACGGCGAAGTGGTTGAAGGCGAACTACTTCCTTCTTCTGACTTGCCCACTCATTTAGAGCTCTATAGGCAATGTCCCAACATTCATAGCATAGCTCACACCCATTCACGCTGGGCCACTAGCTGGGCTCAGGCCGCTCGTTCCATTCCTGCTTTAGGGACTACTCATGCAGATTATTTCTATGGCGATGTACCCTGTAGCAGAGCGTTAACTTCAGATGAAATCAATAAAAATTATGAGCTAAATACTGGCAAAGTAATTGCTGAAGTGCTCCACAAACAAGAAGATGTGAATGCTGTTCCCGGCATTCTAGTAGCCAATCACGGTCCCTTTACTTGGGGAATCACCCCATCAGAAGCAGTATACCATTCTGTTGTTTTGGAGACTATAGCCGAAATGGCCTATCATACCTTAGTCCTCAATCCCACGGCCAAGCTGAATCAAGACCTATTGGACAAGCACTACCATAGAAAGCACGGCAAAAGCGCTTATTACGGGCAAAAATAGGCTCAATAGAAGTAGCACTAAAAACTCTTAGACCGTAGCATAAAATTTATAAAAACTAGGGCTGTAAGCAAATCGAGGTATACTCCTCATTTGGTTACAGCCCCCTTTTTTTAGTCATCTAATTTATTATGTTCAATCAGCCAAGCCTTGTTGTCAGCAAAAACAATATATACTTCTCCAGTAAACAAAGTCTTACCTGGGTCAAAAATATCTACAACCCATTCCTTGTCTTGAGTGTCACGCAAGAAATAGCGTACTTTCTCTCCTAGAAACATTTTTTCAGTAATTTTCCCTTTGACACAAGCTTCGCCCTCTTGATCAACGGCGTTTCCTGTTAATTTAATACATTCAGGTCGGATACTAAGACTATATTCTTTGCCAGAATCGACAGTTTGTTCAACAACAATCTCAGTAGCACCATATTTCACCTTGTGCTCACCTAAAACCTCCACCTTAAGCAAATTAGTAGTTCCTATAAAATCCGCCACAAAGGTTGTATTTGGTTCAAAATATATTTCTTGGGGAGATCCTATCTGATGAATAACTCCTTCTTTCATAACCACTATCTTATCAGACATAGAAAGTGCTTCAGACTGGTCATGGGTTACATAGATGGTGGTTAAGCCAATTTCCTGCTGAATATGCCGTAATTCCACACGCACCGTTTCCCTCAGCTTGGCATCCAAATTAGATAGCGGTTCATCTAAAAGCAACACATCTGGATCCATAACCAGAGCCCTAGCTACAGCTACACGTTGTTGCTGTCCGCCAGATAATTGATTAGGATATCTCTGCTCCATACCCACCAGTTGCATCATCTCCAAGGCAACCTTTACCTTCTTAGCTACTTCGTCTTGTGGTAGTTTTTTTACACTCAATCCATAAGCCACGTTATCAAATACAGACATATGCGGGAATAAGGCATATTCCTGAAACACCATAGCTGTATTTCTATTATAGGGAGGAACCTTGTCTATTCTCTTGCCTTTTAACAATATTTCTCCCTCATCAGGCTCATAAAAGCCAGCAATCATGCGTAATAAAGTTGTCTTGCCACAACCGGACGGGCCCAAAAAAGTTATAAACTCACCTTTTTCAAAAGTCATATTAACATTTTTGATAACATGATTATTATTGAAATATTTATTAATTTCATTTAATTGTAACACTAATTCTGCCATTGTCTTCTCCTCCTATAAGTCAAAGATGTTAATTTGATCACGCAAGATCAACTTAACCACACCAAAAGTAATAAAGATGGTCAGCATCATGCCCACAGCAGTAGCACTAGCTGTTGCTAAAAACCCATGATCTGACAAACTCATAATATTAACCGAGGCCAAATTCCACTCTGGTGATACCAAGAAAATAACTGTACTTAATGTGTTCATCGACTTCATAAAGGAATAAACAAAACTTACCGACAATGAATTTTTAAGCATAGGCAAGATAATTCTCCTGAAGGTTACTATGCTATTTGCGCCTAAGTTAGTTGAGGCTTGCTCTAATGAAGCTTCAATCTGTTTAAGTCCTGCTACAGCCTGACGATAACCCACTGGTAATTGCCGCAAAGTCATACCAATAATAATTATAACCAAGGTACCCGTTAAAGAAAAAGGTTCCTCATTAAATGCCATAATTAGAGATAAACCGATAAAGGTACCTGGTAAAGACACAGGCAACATAGCCAAAAAATCCATAATAGTACGACCGGGGAACTTCTTCCTGATGGTCAAGAAAGCCAGCGCTATGCCAAACACAGTAGTAATAGCCGCTGTAACCATTGCAGAAACCCAGCTATTCTTCATAACAGAAGATTGCACTACGCCTTCAATAAAGTGGCTCATCGTAAAACTGTAATCGTAGCCAAATGTATTAGTAAAAGCAAACAAACAAACTACCCCTATGATCAACAAGATAGCAGCACTCAAAATTGAACAGAATCCAAAGAATAACCATTGAGCTTTTTTCCCCACCGTCACGCGGATTAATCCTGCAACTGGCTTACCTGTGACAGTAACATAAGAATGCTTTTCTAAATAATATCTTTGAATAAAAAACACCAAAACAGTAGGAACCACCAAGAAAGCCGACAAAGTAGCACCCATAGGTAAGTCCCAAGCACCTACAACCTGAGTGTAGGCTTCAGTCGCCAACACGTGATAGTTACCGCCAACTAACATAGGATTACCAAAATCAGCCAAGCTATTAATAGCGACCAGCAAAAAAGCACTGGCAATTCCGGGAGTAGCTAATTTTAGGGTAACTGTTCTAAACAAATACCATCCTTTGGCGCCCAAATTCTGCGCTGCTAACTCTAAGTTAGGACTAATCGATTTCAAAACACCAGAAATAGTTATATAAGCCAAGGGGAAAAAGGCAATCGTTTGTACTACCCACAGACCGAAAGCACCATACAAATCCACCTTTAGGTGCAATAAATTCCAAGTTATAAAACCTCGACGGCCAAAGAGCATAATAAAAGCCAAGCCAGAAACTACTGAAGGTGCCATCGTAGGAAGCAAAGCAACTATTTGGAAAAACCTTTTGCCTGGCATTTCAGTATAATTGATGGCATAAGCATAGATAAAGCCAAAAACAATAGCTGTTGCCGTTGCAACCAAAGAAGAAAACATCGTATTATTGAAAGCTTGTATATATTCCTTGCCAGTCACCGCTCTTACCCAGTCAGCAGCGGTGGGAACCCATAAGAGTTTGCAAAACGGATAAATGATAAAAATGCCGAATAAGGCAAAAACCACTAATATACTTATTAGCAAAGGTGGTTCACGCAGCAGAAGCTTAAGCTCCATGCGCCACCCAGTGTGTTCATATCCTGTATCTTTCATAGTCATATACTTTGACTCCCCAAAAATTAATAAAGCACCCTTACCTTAGCAAACAGCCAAAGGTAAGGATGCTGCTACACTTCGTTCTAAGATCCTATAAGCTAAAAAACTTATCGCACATTTGTTGCTTTTCTGCTCCTGCCTTAATAAAGTCATAAGTAGCAAACAAAGGCAATTCCTTCAATGGTTTTTGTCCAGCCGGTGCAGCCACTTCAGGATTGCAGGCAATTGCATTGGTAGTCTTGCTAATAATCTCTTCAGCTTCTTTAGTCAAGCAGAAATCAATAAAAGCTTTTGCAACTTCATCGTTAGCTTTATTCTTCATCTTGGAAACAGGAACTACACTCCAACCTGCATTCTTGTAGATAACACTATTAATCTTTTGACCTTTATTGCTTACCAAAGTTTGGTCAGCAACAAAATTAACTGTAATCAGGTATTCGCCAGCTCCACATTTTTGGGCAGGTGTAAAACCAGAGGGTGTAAATTGCGCGACTTGACCTTTAAACTTCTTTAAATAATCCCAGCCCTTTTCATCGCCCATGCTCTGCAAAACAGAGCTCAAGAAAGTAAACCCGGTACCTGATTTACGAGGGTCAGGAGTAATAATCTCACCCTTGAAGGCTGGATTAAGCAACTCTTCCAAAGTGGTAGGAGACTTAATGCCCTTCGGCTCAAACTCTTTCTTAAACCTAGCATCATTCACGCCAATAGCTAATGTCTCTAAATATAGGCCATGCCAGTAATTATCTTTATCACGATATTCAGCCGGAATCAGCTTGTCATTCTTAG
>JAQUUF010000002.1 GCA_028693975.1 Acidaminococcaceae bacterium | reverse complement strand
GTAGTTTCTGATACCGGCATAGGGATGAGTGAGGGCTTCCAGAAGAAAATGTATCAGCCCTTTGAACAGGAAAAGAATTGTCAGACTATGGCTGATAGTGGTACAGGTTTGGGACTTTCTATTGTGCACAAATTGGTGCATTTAATGCAAGGTACTATTACTTGCCATAGCGTAGAGGGGCAAGGAACAGAGTTCGTCATAATACTTAAGGCTAAGCTAGCAGATAAGTGTCAAATAACTGCTGTTAAGAAGGTACAGCAAGAGGAAACTACTGCTTGCTTACAAGGTAAACGAGTGCTGCTGGTGGAAGACCATCCCATTAATGCCCAAATTTCGACCAAGCTGTTGGAGTGCAAAGGTGTTATTGTCGACCATGCAGAGAACGGTAAGGAGGCTTTGGAGGTATTTGCTGCCACGGCTGAAGGATATTATGATGCTGTCTTGATGGATATCCAGATGCCTGTTATGGATGGCATAACTGTGACCAAACTTATTCGCAAGTTGGAGCGGTGGGATGCAGCTAGTATTCCTATTGTAGCCATGACAGCTAATGCTTTTGCGGAAGATGTACAAAAATCTTTGGACGCAGGAATGAATGCCCATTTGTCCAAACCAGTGGAGCCGGAGCGACTCTACGCCTTGTTGTGTGATTTATTAAGCTCTTTTGTGCGAAAATAATCTCATGTTTGGAATTAATTAACCTTATCCCAGGCGCGGTTAATGGCTTGTGCCATCAACTTTTTGCCCGGGACATCTAGGTGGAGACCGTCGCGACCGTAGTAAGTGGGGAGCAGGCCATCCTCTGTAGGAATGTCTGCTGCTATATCAATATGTGTCTGTGTTCTGATAAAGTCGTTAACCTCGGCAAATTTTTCTTGCCAGTCCTCTGCGGTAGTCTGTTGAAAGGCTCTGTAAATATTGGCAGGGTTAAGTGGGGGCAGGGTTAAGAAAATAGGTTTGATATTATGAGCCAGGCATTTATCCCGCAGTTCCGTCAAATCAGCAATGACATCTGTAGCGCTGGTTGCTGCCCTTAGGCTATTGGTACCGCCCATGATGATTAGATACGCAGGGTGGAAGGGAAGAACATCACGCTCGAAGCGCTCTAGTAAAGAGGCACTGGTGTCGCCGCTCTCACTGAGGTTAATGACGGGAAAGTTCAGATAGGATTGGTAGCTATATTCGAACTGCGAAGGAGAGTAGGAAATGTTACCACCGCCGTGGCTGATGCTATCACCGTAGGTAGCTATTTGCCACTCTGCCGCAGGATTCACCGTGAATTCTCGGGCGGGAGAATAAACTCCGACAGGCTGTCCTTGTTCGTCTAGGCCACGCACACGCCAGTACATCGGCTTGGTGGATAGGCGAGGCTTACGGTCATAACAGTCAAAGTTATGGCCTTCTTGGGTGTCGATGCGATGGATAGAGGGTGCAATACCATGGGGATTTTCCGGTGGTGCATTGAGAATTTCCACCTCGTATTTGCTAACTCCATTGACAGGAATCCAGTTATAGACAGGGTAGAGCAGCACGGTGCCATTGCCATTGTTGAAGACAGAGGTGGGCTCGGGGCTCAGCGGTGTGTGCAGAGCGTGGCTGATATAAACAGTTTGCGGTGCAGAATAAGGAGAAATAGGCTTGGCGTCGATATCTAGAGCTCGTACGCGCCATTGGAAGTGGTCGCTGGGGTAATTGTCGGGCAGTTTCACATTATAGCCGTTAATATAGATTTTCTTGGTAGTGTGAAACACGCTATGGTTATGGGACAGCTCGATTTCCCATGCTACAGCTTGGGGCATTTCCTGCCAACGCAAGAATGGCGAGACAGGAGCTGGGTGGCTTCTTGTGTAATGGGAGGTTGGCTCAGGTGCCGGCAGGTGAATAGGTGCTGCTATGGCTTGAGCTTGAGCAAGAGGAGGCTGGCTAGCTGAGCAACTAGTACTCAAATAACTAGAAGTACTTACGCACAAGATAGCAGTTAAAGATAAGATTTGTTTCCAAGGGCAATGAAGATTTAGCATGAAATCATCCTTTCGTGTTCGATAGAGGTTTAGCAACTTTGTTGTTTCACTTGGTTATAGTGGTTAAGATGATATTATAGCTAATATTTTTTAGCTATTTTTAGACAAGGAAAGTAAAAGATGTTATAATCTTCTATTATATATATGAAAGAGAGAAATGTAAATTCATGAAAAGAAGTTACAATATCCGCAATTTTTCTATTATTGCCCATATTGACCACGGTAAGTCTACTTTGGCAGACCGTCTTATCGAAAAAACAGGTACTCTGTCCCAAAGGGAGATGGAGGACCAAATTCTCGATTCTCTTGATTTGGAGAGAGAACGCGGCATTACCATCAAAGCGCAAGCTGTGTGCTTGGACTATCAGGCTCAGGACGGCAAGGACTATCTGCTGAACTTGATTGACACCCCGGGTCATGTGGATTTTACCTACGAAGTATCCCGTGCCTTGGCGGCTTGTGAGGGTGCGCTCCTAGTTATTGATGCCACGCAAGGTATCGAAGCTCAGACTTTGGCTAATGTGTATTTGGCCATGGAGCATGATCTGGAAATTATCCCGGTTATTAATAAAATAGATCTTCCCAGTGCAGACCCTGAGAGGGTTAAACAAGAGATTGAAGATGTGCTGGGTATTGATGCTTCTGAAGCTGTCTTGTGCAGTGCCAAGACAGGCCTAGGTGTAGAGGATATCTTGGAAGCTATTGTCAAGCGTATACCGGCACCTAGTGGTGATAATGAGGCTCCGCTGCAAGCTTTGGTTTTTGACTCCAAGTTCGATGCCTACAAAGGCGTGGTGCTCTATATGCGTGTAGTGAATGGTGCTGTGCGCAAAGGCATGAAAATCCGGATGATGGCGACTAACAAAGAATTTGAAGTAACAGAGGTAGGTGTCTTCAAGCCGGCACCCGTCAATGTGACAGAGCTATCAGAGGGCGAAGTTGGCTTCTTGGCAGCTGCTATTAAGAACGTGAAGGATGCTAGAGTTGGCGATACCGTGACCAATGCTTTGCAACCTGCGGCTAAACCTTTACCGGGCTATCGCAAAGCGACCCCTATGGTGTATTGCGGCTTATATCCGGTAGATAATTCTGATTATGATAATTTGCGCGATGCCCTAGAGAAGCTGCAATTAAATGATGCGTCTCTGGTCTTTGAGCCGGAGACTTCTGTGGCTCTAGGCTTTGGCTTTCGTTGCGGTTTCTTAGGCTTGTTACATCTGGACGTTATCAAGGAGCGCTTGGAGCGGGAATACAGCTTGACGCTCTTAACTACTGCGCCGAACGTAATCTATGAGGTGCATTTGACTAACGGTGATATTGAGATGGTGGATAACCCCTCCTTGTTCCCTAGCCCCACCGTGATTGACCACGTGGAAGAACCTTATGTGAACGCTACTATTATTGTGCCCAAGGATTATGTGGGCTCGGTTATGGAGCTTTCTCAGGAGAAGCGCGGTGAGTACGAGAATATGACTTATCTGGATGAAACAAGAGTCATGATTCATTATTCACTGCCCTTGAGTGAAATTATTTTTGACTATTTTGACAGGCTCAAATCGGTAACTAGGGGCTATGCTTCCTTGGATTATGAGTTGCATGGTTATAAACCATCTAACCTAGTCAAGGTGGATATTCTCTTGAATGGAGAGCCGGTGGATGCTTTGTCCGCTATCGTCCATCGGGAGAAAGCGGCAGTTAGAGGACGTGCGTTGGTAGAGAAGCTACGCAAGTTAATTCCGCGCCAGATGTTCGAAATACCCATTCAAGCGGCTATCGGCAGTAAGGTTATCGCTCGTGAAACAGTTAGCGCTATGCGTAAGGATGTCTTGGCCAAATGTTATGGCGGCGATATTTCTCGTAAACGTAAGTTGCTCGAAAAACAAAAAGAAGGCAAGAAGCGCATGAAGCAGGTGGGCTCGGTCGAGCTGCCACAGGAAGCTTTTATGGCTATCTTGAAGATGGACTAGATGAATACATGGCAACAATATCAGGGGATATATGTACATATCCCCTTTTGTGTACACAAATGTTTATATTGTGATTTTGCGTCTACTGCTGGTTGTGATACCGCACTTATGGAGAGCTATACGCAAGCTCTGTGCAAGGAGATTACAGCTCGTGCCGCAGAGCTGCCGGTAGCTGCGGACGCAACGATTTATTTTGGCGGGGGTACGCCTAGTGTTTTGCCCCTGCCGTATTTGACGCGCCTAGTGACTACGCTAAAAGATGTCGGCTTGTGGCAGCACCCTCAAGAGGCGACTATCGAAGCTAATCCGGGAACGGTGACAGAGGAGTCTTTAGAAGCACTAAGGCAACTGGGTTTTGATAGGATAAGCCTAGGTATTCAGTCGCTGCAAGATGATGAGCTCAGAGCCATGGGGCGGATTCATACGGCCCAAGAAGCCGTGGAAGTACTGAGGCAGGCGCGCCAAGCTGGTTTTGAGCGCATTAGTGGTGATTTGATTTATGGCTATCCGGGGCAGACTCTAGCCTCGGTACAGAGTTCGGTGCAGGGCTTATTGGCCCAAGGTCTGGACCATTTGTCTGTTTATGGTTTGACGGTAGAGGAGGGTACTCCCTTGCAGAGAAAGTTGGCTAGTGGCACCTTGTCTTTGCCTGATGACGACACCGTGGGGGATATGTATGATTTTGTTACCACTTACGTACCGCAACAAGGCTTGTCCAGATATGAAATATCCAATTATGCTAGGCCGGGGCAAGAATCACGTCACAATATGCTTTACTGGCGCTATGTGCCCTATCTGGGACTGGGAGCAGCTGCTTGTACATTCACGGGGCAGGCACTGGTAACTAATAGCTGCGATATTGCCAAATATAATGAAGGGAAAAATAGACAAATAGAGAATTTAACCCAGCCGGAATTGGCGGCTGAGAGCCTTTTTATGGGGTTACGCACAGCACAGGGAGTTAATCTGCAAGAGACTAAAGAACGCTTTGGCTGCGATACCTGGAGCCGCTACGGACGGGAACTGGACCAAGCTATACACGCAGGACTGCTTAGTTACGATGCGGCCAGTCAAATATTGCGCCTGACCGCCAAAGGCATGCAATACGGCAACCAAGTCTTTGCCATCTTCTGCTGAAAACCTCTATTATTTTGCTTGACAAGATAGGCAAAAGGTAGTATCTTTATACGTAGATGTTAGCACTCTACTAAACAGAGTGCTAACAAAGACCCGAAAGGAGGGTTAATGGTGCTATCAGATAGAAAGAAAAAGATTTTACAGATTATTATAGAAGACTATATTGCGACAGCAGAGCCGGTCGGGTCTAGAACCATTGCCCGCAAATACGATTTGGGTATTAGCCCGGCTATTATTCGTAATGAAATGTCAGACTTAGAGTTATTGGGTTTTTTGGAACAACCTCATACTTCTGCCGGACGTATTCCGTCAGCTCAAGCTTATAGATACTATGTAGATTCTATGATTGAGCCGGGAGCATTGACCGATAACGACAGAGCGTTAATTGACGGTTGGTTCCACGAGAGGGTGCGTAGCATAGATGATATTTTCCAGTCTACGGCCAAGATTTTGTCTCGCATGACCAAGAATGTTTCTCTGGTTATGGCTAATCGTGCTACATCTAGTGCTTTTTCCTATATGCGGTTTTTGCCTTTGGATTCACACCATGACATCTTGTGTATTATTGCCGATGATGGACATGTGGACCATTGTGTGGTAGAAATACCGCTGGGTATGGAGCAAGAAGAAATGGATTATCTAGCCACACGCATTAGCAACAAGCTGCATGGTCTGCATCTGAATCAAATAGGCTCCGGTACTTTGGAGGATTTGCATGATGATGTAGCTAACGACAAGATGCTGTTTGCCTCACTACTCAGAGCTATTCGCCAGATTGGGCTGAGCCATCAAGAGCAGAAGATGTTCTTGGGTGGTACCAAGCAGATTTTTAATCAGCCTGAGTTCAAAGATGTGAATAGGATTAAAGAACTGCTTAGTGTATTGGAAGAAGAAAAAATGCTGAAGGATATGCTTCAGGCCGGCGAAGATTCAGGCTTGCGTATCACTATTGGTGGTGAGAACAAGTTTAGCGGTATTCAAGATTGCAGCATGATTCAAGCTACCTACAGGCTTAACGGTCAGGTAGTAGGCACTATGGCAGTCTTGGGGCCTACCAGAATGGAATATGGTAAGGTAATTTCGGTCATGGATTATTTGCATAAATACTTGACCACGATTTTTAATAAAGAACAAGAACTTAAATAAGGAGGCTGCGTTGTGCATATTCATACTAAAAAGAATGAGGAAGAAGTAAATAAGCAAGAACAACAAGCTGAAACCAAACAACAAGAGCAACCAACCGCGGAGCAAGCTCCACAAGGTACTGAGGCAGGAACAGAGCAAACCGCTCCGACTGCCAGTCCGGCTGAACAGCTAGCCGCTGCTCAGGCAGAGCAGATACAAGCCCTGCAAGACAGAGTGCTAAGAATGCAGGCGGAATTTGATAATTACCGCAAGCGTACAGCCAGGGAGCAAGCAGAGTTATCGTCTTATGTGACTTCTGAGGTTGTCAATAAATTTTTGAAGGTATTGGATAATTTTGAACGAGCTGAGGCTAGTATGGAAAAAGCCACTGACGGCGATACCATTAAAGTAGGCTTAGGCAAGATTAGAAGGCAGTTCGAGCAGACGCTCAACGAGCTAAAGGTAGAAGAAATCAAAGCAGCAGGGGAGCCCTTTAATCCAGAGTTCCATGATGCGGTGATGCGAGGTGCTAATCCTCAGCTACCGGATGATTCTGTCGAATTGGTACTGGAGAAGGGTTACAAGCTAGGGGATAGAATAATCCGCCATAGCAAAGTAAAAGTAGTTAATAATTCTTAATCTAAGAGTTAAATAAAAAAGTAAATTCATGAGGAGGAAAATAAAATGTCTAAAGTAATTGGTATTGATTTAGGTACAACAAACTCTGTAGTAGCAGTAATGGAAGGCGGCGAACCTACCGTCATTTCCACCCAAGAGGGCGGTCGTCTGACTCCTTCTGTAGTAGGTTTTAGCAAGAGCGGTGAGCGCTTGGTAGGTCAATTGGCCAAACGTCAAGCTATCTCCAATCCTGAGAGAACTATTAGTTCTATCAAACGTCATATGGGCGAGCATGATTATCGTGTAGCTATTGATGACAAGAAGTATTCCCCGGAAGAAATTTCCGCTATGATTTTGCAAAAAATGAAAGCTGATGCTGAGAAATATTTGGGTGAGACTGTGAGCCAAGCAGTTATTACTGTACCGGCTTATTTCAGTGATAGCCAACGTCAAGCTACCAAGGATGCCGGTAAGATTGCCGGTTTGGAAGTATTGCGTATTATCAACGAGCCTACAGCAGCAGCTCTGGCTTATGGCGTCGATAAATCCGGCGACCACACTGTTCTAGTCTATGACTTGGGCGGTGGCACCTTCGATGTGTCCATATTGGAGATGGGCGATGGCGTATTTGAAGTAAAAGCAACCAATGGTGATACTCGTCTGGGCGGCGACGACTTCGATGAGCGCATTATGAAATGGATGACTGATGAATTCAAAAAGAATACCGGTATTGATTTGACCGGTGATAAGATGGCCATGCAGAGAATCAGAGAAGCAGCAGAGAAGGCTAAGATTGAATTATCCGGTGTTATGACTACTAATATCAACTTGCCATTCATTACCGCAGGTGCTGATGGCCCGCAACATTTGGATATGGACTTGACTCGTGCCAAATTCGATGAGATGACTGCTGATTTGGTTGAGCGTACTATGGGACCGACCAGAAAAGCTTTGGCCGATGCTAAATTATCTCCCAAAGATATTGGTAAGATTTTGTTAGTTGGTGGTTCTTCCAGAATCCCCGCTGTACAAGCAGCTATTAAAAATATCCTTGGCAAAGAAGCTACTCATGGTATTAACCCTGATGAGTGCGTAGCAGTCGGTGCTGCTATCCAAGCCGGCGTATTATCCGGTGATGTCAAAGACGTAGTATTGTTGGATGTTACTCCTTTGTCTCTAGGTATTGAGACTTTGGGTGGTGTGTTCACTAAGATTATCGAGCGTAACACTACTATTCCTTCTTCTAAGAAGCAAGTATTCTCCACTGCTACTGACAATCAACCTTCTGTTGATATTCATGTCTTGCAAGGCGAGCGTGAAATGGCTAGCGACAACAAGACATTGGGACGCTTTGAATTAGGCGGTATCCCTGCAGCTCCCCGTGGAGTACCTCAAATTGAAGTAGCTTTTGATATCGATGCTAACGGTATCGTTAATGTAAGCGCTAAGGATTTGGGCACTGGCAAAGAGCAAAAGATTACTATCACTTCTTCCGGTACTTTGAGTAAAGAGGAAGTAGATAAGATGGTCAAAGATGCAGAAGCTAACGCTGAAGCAGATAAGAAACGTAAGGAAGGCATTGAGACTCGTAACCAAGCAGATTCCTTGTGCTACCAAGCAGAGAAGACTGTCAAAGACATGGAGGGCAAAGGCCATGAAGACTTGGTGAAGAAGGTTCAAGCAGCTATTGCTACTTTGAAGGAAACTTTGAAGGGTCAAGATAACGACAAGATCAAAGCTGATACTGAAGCTTTGCAAAAACCTTTGTATGAATTGTCCGCAGAGCTCTACAAACAAACTCAAGCTAAGGATGCCAACGCAGCAGGTGCTGATGCTGGTGCCGCCGGTGCAGGTGCGGAGAGCGCTAAGAAGCCGGAAGAGGATGTAGTGGATGCTGAAGTCGTGGACGACGACAAAAAATAATTAGGCAGGATGGTGTGAATTTTGGCAGGAAAAAGAGATTACTATGACGTGCTGGGGGTGGCTAAAACAGCCACCCAAGACGAAATAAAAAAAGCATATAGACAACTGGCACGTAAGTATCATCCTGATGTCAATAAGGATAATCCTGATGCTGCTGAAAAGTTCAAGGAATGCGCCGAGGCTTATGGTGTATTGTCAGATGAACAAAAACGTGCTCAGTATGACCAGTTTGGCCATGACGCTTTTGCCAATGGCGGAGCTGGGGCTGGCGGCTTCGGTGGTCAAGGCTTTGGCGGGTTTGGTGGCTTTGGCGGCGGTGGCGGTCAGGGCATGGATGATATTTTTGATATGTTCTTCGGCGGTCAAGGCGGTGGCAGAAGCCGTGGGAGGGCCAACAATGGTCCTGTACCCGGGGCTGACTTGAGAATGGATATGGAAATAACCTTCGAAGAAGCCGCATTTGGTACTGAGAAGAAGGTCAGCTTAAAGCGTGACGAGGAGTGCGATGTTTGCCATGGTACCGGGGCTGAGCCAGGCACCGAGGCAGAGACTTGTCCCGAATGTCATGGTTCAGGCGAGGTAAGGGTAGCGCAGAATACTATGTTTGGACAAATGGTTAATGTGCGTCCTTGCAGTCGTTGCGGCGGCACCGGCAAGATTATCAAGCATCCTTGCAAGATGTGTAGTGGCAGTGGTCATGTGAAGAAAAAGAAAACCATCACCGTGAAGATTCCGGCAGGTGTGGACAATGGCTCCAGACTGCGGGTAGCTGGTGAGGGTGGTGCAGGACACAGAGGCGGAGAGACAGGCGATTTGTATGTGTATCTCTATGTGAAACCACACAAATTCTTCGAAAGAGACGGTACTACCATCGCTTGCGAGATACCTATCAATATCGTCCAAGCAACTTTGGGCGCTGAGATTAAGGTGCCGACTATCGAAGGTTCCGTTATCATGAAGATTCCCGCCGGGACTCAACCTGGCAAGATTATGCGGCTTAAAGGCAAAGGCATAGTCAGCTTGCGTAATGGTGCCAAAGGCGACCAGTTAGTCAAAATTAAAGTCGTGGTACCCTCCAAACTCAATGACAGGCAAAAAGAAGCCTTGCAGCGGTTTGAAGCAGTTAGCGGCGATGATATTAATCCTGAGGAGAAGAGTTTCCTCAAGAAAGTCAAAGATTTATTTAAGTGAATAAAAACATGGATACTCCAGATTAGTTGCGACTAGTCTGGGGTATTTTTTTGTCTACTCGCGTCACTCGTTGCTCTACTGTTCCCGATTATGACAGTAGGCTATAAGCAAGGCAGGAGATAGGCTGCGCTTAGAGAAATAGGGGGTATCCTAACTATGATGGAGGGTGGCAAGGTGAAGCGGTATAGGTGGCGCGCCAAAAATAGACAGGGAGAGAATTTCTCGGGAGAAATGCTGGCACTCAACAACAATGAAGTAGCGGCGTTTATTCAGAGTAATTATGGTTATGTCACGGAAATTAGTCCTAAGGTAAGCTGGCAGTGTCTGGGTAGTAGCTTTTGGCAGCGGCGCAAATTGACTGCTCAAGACAAGGTGAACTTTTTCCGTCAGCTGGCTACTTTGGTAGTGAGTGGTATTCCTTTATTGCGGGCGCTGGAACTGCTGAAGAAAAAAAGTGATAACTATATGGGAGAACTATGTTGTGGCATAGAAGCAGACTTGGAGAAAGGGTTGCCTTTGTCCGGTGCCTTGGCCAAAAGGCCGCGAGATTTTGCACAGCTGACCATTCATATTGTGCAAGCAGGTGAAACTTCAGGCCAGCTAGAGGGTACCTTGGCGCATCTGGCAGATTACTATGAGAGTGAGATGAAGCTACGCAAATTTCTGCGTGGTGCCTGTTTATATCCCTGCTTTATCTTAGTAATGCTCTTGGTCATGCTCGTGCTCTTTATCTTCCAGGTATTGCCTCTTATTCTTAATCTGTATCAAGCCATGGAGGTGGAGTTCGCTCCTGGGGAAGCTAATTTCATCTCTCTGGCGGTGTTGCTCACAGAGCAGTGGCCCTGGGCTTTGGTGGGGGGACTAGGTTTAGGTGTACTGTTCTATAGGAATAGAGCTCTTATTGGCAAAGCGTGCTTGCATTTGCCTTTAATTAAAAAATTCTATTACACAGTGCTGGAGGCAAGATTTTGTAAGATACTGGGCATTATGCTGCGTAGTGGGGTGGTGTTACCGTTGGCGCTAGAAGCGGCACAGAAGACTTTGCCCCAAGAGCAAACCGCCCAGACCTCGCAACAAGTGGCAGGAGATATTTTGCGTGGGCTGTCACTGAGTCAAGCGTTAGGCCGGTATCGTGGCTTTTTGGGCCAGACCACCATGGAGTTCTTGGCCATCGGCGAAGAGAGCGGGCAGACAGTCAAAATGCTTTTGTCAGCGGCGCAAGTAGCAGAAGAAGAGCTGCACAACCGCGTCAAGGAGCTTAAAACCTTGCTCGAGCCTGTTATTATGTTGAGTCTCGCCTTAATTGTAGGCGGCATTATTTATACCATCACTTCACCTTTGTTCAAATTAGTACAAAATTTACCTGAATATTAAATGAGGAGTTGTTGAGCGAAATGTTAAAAAGATATAAATTGTGGGTGGCACGAGCAAAGCAGAGAAGAGGTTTTACTCTAGTCGAGGTGATGGCAGTCATGGCCATTATCGCTGTCTTGGCTATTTCTTTTATACCGTCTGTCAATGAAGCTATGGACAGGTCCAAAGATACCACCTTAAAGACAGATTTAGCTGCTGTTGGGGGAGCAATTAAAATCTATCAACTGGATAATGGTGGTGGGTATCCAGCTAGCCTAGATGTACTCAAGAAGGAAAAATACATTAGTAATAATGTTGATATTTCTAAAATGGACTATAAAGCCGATACTGGTATTGCAACTGCTAAAGATAGTAAAGACTATACTTTGAGTACAGATGGAGGACGAAAGGCACCGGACGCGAGTTAAAATTAATTCCGCCACTTAATCTATTTAAGCGGCGCACAAGCAATACTCTATCATAGTTAGGATAAAATTATGCAACAGATAAAATATCAGCGCGGGTTCACCCTGGTAGAAGTGGTGGCGGCCGTAATAATTTTAGGGTTATTGGTGAGTAGCTGGGCGACAGCAGCAGGTGGCGAGCAGCTGAGAGTGAGACGGCAGCAGCTTAGTGCACTCTGTAATATTGTAGTAATGGATTTGACCGCTATGCAAGTACAGGCCTATTGCCAGACTAGGGCGCGGCAAATACCGCGTATGGATTTGTGGCAGCAAGGCACTGGTTACCATTTGATTTGTGGTGACAAAATAATTAAACAGGTAGCTCTGGGTAAGCTGGGATTAGAGCAATATGGCTTATATGCCAGTGCTCGGGCTATCAAATTTTTGCCGGGTGGCGCTCCTGCGGCCACGAGTACGATTAGGGTGGTACATCGGGAAGATGCCTCACTGCAGAAGTATATCTGTATTCAACCGGTTACAGGCAGGGTGATTATTCAAGATGGGACGTAAGAATGGTTTCTTAATTATAGATACATTAGCTTGTTTATTTCTGCTATTGGCGGCCTTAGTAGCACTCAGCGCTTGTCTTAATATGACTATCGGAGCTATGCACAGACATAATCAACGTGAGCAGGCTCTGACCTGGGGCAGGTTGTTCTTGGCACAGCCCGAGGTGGCGGAGGACGCGAATAAACAGCATCCTAGCTATAAGACGCAGATCAAGACGCAAGAACTGCAGTGGGGCATTAGACAAAAGGAAATAAGTATTATGTCGGCCTCAGAAGGTAAGGTAGTGGTTAATTTGGTGCGTTATGAATAAGAGTCAAGGCTTCATACTTATGGAAGTAAGCGTAGTCATGGTTATAGTGTGTTTGGTGCTGACGGGGTTCTACGATAATATTACCGGCATGCTTATGAATTTAAACAGAGTTAAAGAAGATGTGGAGCTTTATCGAGTCAAACGGGTGATTATGGCTAATATAGCTTCTGCAATACAATACGATAGTCAAAAAGTTACGGTAGTGCCGGGTAAATTTGGGAGCATCCTCAAAGCAGACAAGTGGGGACAGCGGAGAACTGTGCGTTACTATCGTAATGAGGTACCGAATAGTCCGGGTCTCTATGGTCTCTATCAAAGCAGACAAGTCAAAGGCAAGCAAGAAGGAATTAATCCTCTGTGTCCTATTACGGTGGATGTCTGTAAGTGGAATATCAAACTGCTTAATGCCACTACAGTAGAACTGGCAATTGTACTGCGAGCTTTGCCGGGCACAAGAGAGAGGGAGTTTAGAGAGATAGTGGAATTAGGCAATGGTTATGTTTACTAGAAGCAAATCAGCGGGGATTGTCTTGCTAGGTTTTGTAGTTACGTTGCTGGTGGTAGCAGCTCTGTCTCATTTGGCGTTTTATGCTGTAGGGCAAACCTTGCAGATGCAGCAGCAAATCATACGACAGCAGCAGATAGAATGTCTCGGTCAGAGTCTCGCCGCTGTGGTAGAGCAAAGACCATGGCCTACGGTGAGTACTAAGTGGACATTGCCGGAAGTTATATTGCAACCAGGGCAAGTACCTGTGCAGCCGCTACTTAATATAACCTTGCGTCCGACGGTGCCACTTAAGTCCTTGGAGATTCAGGTGCAGGGTGAGGAACTGGACTGGCGATTACAAAAATTAGTAGTGGAGCCACCCGGGGGAGCATCCCATAGCATCTACCAAACAGGAATTTTTGCGTCGCACGGTGGGAGCAGTGCGACGGCGCAAGTGGAGATTAGTACTGGTGGCAAGTCATTACCCGCCGTGGATAGCACTGGTTATAGTATGTATAAAAGGGCATTTTTGCCGAGTATGAAGGATTTGCACGACTATGGTTTGCAAGAACAACTCTATGCCACTATGACTACTAGGAGTGTTTATAAAATTAGTGCCAATGCTCGTATTGATGGTAATGGTATTTTGTATAATGATAAAAGTATTATTGTCGGGCGCAGGAGCAGAGCAACGGGGAAGCTCTGGCTCATAACTTTGGAAGATATTACTGTTGAAGATGGTGTGCAGCTGGCTAATGTACTGCTTTTTGCCCGTGGTAACATTAAGTTGGGTGCTAATGTAAGGCTGCGGGGCGCGATAGTAGGCAGGACGGTTACTATTGGCAGAGGGTTTCGGTTCGAGTCTGCCCCTGCTGTGACTCAAGCCTTCGTCACCAATCTTGCGAGAAAATAATTAGAGCTCGCTCGTACTACCGCTGAAGGAGTGGAGAGATAATGGACCAACTGGATAAGAAGAAACTGGTGCTCATCATAGCTATAGTTCTAGTGGGTGTGAGCTTGAGCTTGTGGCAGAGCAGGCCCAGCAAGGTAGTGCAAGCAACTAGACCGGTGCAGCTTGCTGCCGCAGACCAAGGACGCCGGAATAATCTCTTAATCTATGTTAGCGGCGCTGTCTATAGTCCCGGTATCTATGAGGTGGAGGTAGGTTCTAGGGTGAAGGATGCTCTGGCACTGGCAGGAGGCTGTCGTGAGGAAGCTAATCTGGACAAGGTTAATCTGGTGCGTAAATGTAAGGAAGGAATGCAAATTAACGTGCCGTACCTGAAGAAGGCGTCTCAGCGACGAACTAAGAGAAGTAGTAACATCACTAAAGGACAGCAAGACGATGGTATCGCTCAAGCGAGACAGGTACAAGGAGAGAACGCAGCTGCTGCCAAGACAGCAAAGATGCCTCAGAGCGTATCAGCTAATAGTACACGGGTGAATATTAATACTGCCAGCCAAGCAGAACTAGAGGCGTTGCCTGGTATAGGTCCTTCTCTAGCGCGCAAAATTATAGAGTATCGCTCTAGGCATAGTTTTGGTTCTATTGAGGATATTATGCAAGTACCTGGAGTAGGCAGCAAAAAATTCAAGGCTATGTCCGCCCAGTTGGAGGTGTGATGTGGCCTTTATTTTTTATGGCTGTATTTTTATCTGGGGCATTTTGGGTGGTTGCTTGGGCTGGACGGAGTATGTGACACCGGACAATCATGTAAGCCATTATGTAGGGCAGAGTGTGCAGCTAGAAGGACGGATAGACTCAGGCAGTGTGTGCATGCGAGAGGGCTATGTTAGCTTGCAGATAGAAGTAGAACGAGTGGATGATACTCCTTGCGTAGGTAAAATAAGGTTAGGCGTGACACAAGCTGCTACGGCTAAGTTCCCTACATATGGACAGCTGGCAGTGCGAGGGGAGCTCAAAGCTATCCGTGGGCTGGCCAACCCAGGGAGTTTCGATACTGAGCTGGCGGCACGTATTCAAGATATAGGTGGCCGCATGAGCGTGGAGGTATCACAGCTAACCTATAGTGCAAGCGAGCCGACTTGGACTGATAAACTAAGTACCATTAATCAAACAGCGAAAGATAAAGTTTATGCTGTTATGGCACCGCAGGATGCGGCTATCTTAATTGGGATGGTGCTTGGCGGCTACGAAGGCATTGATAGCACTACGGTACGGAATTTTTCGACGACAGGACTGGTGCATATCCTATCAGTATCGGGCAGTCACATTGCTTTGCTGGTCGGGTTTGTACTGAGCTTGTGCCATATGCTTAAGCTGCCGCGGCAACTCACTGTAGTGTTGGCGGCTGTGATTATTATTTTTTATACGCTTTTGTGTGGCTTTTCGCCTCCGGTGTTGCGCTCTTTGCTGATGGGGTTAGCCATGTTGGTGGGTCTTAGTCTGGGGCGTAGTTCACAGCGCGGTACTATCTTGGGAGCTACTGCTTTTGCCATGTTGTGTTATCGACCCTTATGGCTGTGGGATGTGGGCTTTCAATTATCTTTTTTGTCTACAGCGGGGTTAATCTACCTCTTGCCGCCCTGCAGGGATTATCTTAAGCGGTATCTGCCAGAACTTCTGGCCGATACTCTAGCAGTGGCTGTAGCTGCTCAAGCAGCAGCACTACCTTTGTTGGTGCATTATTTTCATCAAATATCGCTGAGCTCTTTGGCCGCCAATCTTATAGTGGTGCCCCTTGTAGAATTTGTGTTAGTTGTGGCCTTGGTGGGTTTGGTGCTCAGTATTTTGTGCTCGGTGTTAGGCTCGTTTTGTTTAGTCCTAGCTGCCAGCATCTTGGGTATTAGCTTGCGCCTGACTGATTATTTGGCTGCTATTCCCTGGGCGGTAGTAACTGTTGGAGCTTTGCCTGCGGCAACAGCACTTATTTATTATTTAGGTCTCTGGTTAGCTTTGGGTTTGCCACCAATGGAGGACTTGTCTAAAAACCTGCGTCGACTAGGGGTATTATGCTGTTGTGGTGGCTTCGCCCTTTATTATGCGCTGGTAGGTCTGCTGCCGCGGCCTTTTACGGTTTATTTTCTAGACGTGGGTCAGGGAGATTGTGCTGTGGTACAAACACCTGAAGATGAAATAATCGTGATTGATACGGGAGGCTTGCGTGGTAATTTCAATACAGGAGAGCGTATTATCGTGCCGTTTTTACGTTATTTGGGCGCTAAGCAAGTGGATGTTTTGCTCTTAAGTCATGGTCATCATGACCACGCCGGTGGAGCAGCGCGCCTTGCGACTATGATGCCTATCACTACAGTTATGTTGCCTTATGGTGAAACGGGCGAAGATGTGGAGCAATTACTGCATATAGTCCAAGGAAAGAGCCAAGTGGAATACTTGGAAACAGGCGAGCAATTTTCGGTGGGAAAATGTATAATAAATGTGGTTAGCTGTCCTAAGGAAATAGTTGGTGACGATAGTAACGAGCGCTCCGCTCTGGTGCAACTGACCTACGGTGCTGCGCAAGTTTTCTTTACCGGTGATGCCACGGCAGATGCTGAGTTAGCTGTAGCCGGGCAAGATATTGGCAGTGCGGTGCTCAAAGTATCGCATCATGGTTCTAAGCACTCCACTGTGCGGGAGTTTGTCCGAGCCGTGCAGCCGCAGACGGCGATTATTTCCGTGGGGGCAGACAATAGATTTGGTCATCCCGGGAGCAGTACACTAGAGACTTTGGCGCAGGAAGGAGCCGCTATTTATCGTACCGATACTATGGGTGCTTTGAAGGTGACCTTTACAGACGCGGGACATTTAGTGTATAGTTATCGACAAGAGAGTGATAATTTCTAATGAAGGAACCGATATGAATATAACAGCGGCAAAATTTTTGAAAACGGTTAATAAAGATAATCTGCTCCATTTGGTCTTAGGGCTGGGGGAAGAAGATTACTATAAAGAAGAGCTGGCCCACAAGCTGACAGCAGTGCTTTTTGGTGATTTACCCGAGGAGGAGCGTTCGGCGGCGATTTTTGACGGCAAAGCATCTTTACCTGAGGTGCAGGAAGCGATTAATACTTATCCTTTTTTTGCAGGGCAAAACTTGGTGGTGTTGCGTAATCTGCAGCTTTTGGAAGGGGAGGCCAAGGCGGCCAGTGCTAAAACGGCCAAAGACAGGGAGCAATTATTGCAACTATTGCAGGATATTCCACCCTATGCTTATGTATTGGTGCTTTGCAATAAGCTGGATAAGAGAACTAAGCTCTACTCGGCTTTGAGCAAAAGTGCTGCAGTGGTGACTTGTGATTCTATCAAGTATTATTCTTTGAAGCCTTGGCTGGATGAGCAGGCTGCGTCCTATGGTGCGCGCTTTGATTATAAGGCTATAGCTCTTATCAGTGAATATATGTCTATAACAGTGACGGTACCTCTGAGTTTGCTCAAACAGGAAATAGATAAATTGGCTATTTATGCTGGGCAGCGTAAGCAATGGACACAAGAAGACGTGGAGAATATCTTTGCTGATTTACCGGCAGCATCGGCTTTTGCGGTGGGCAATGCGGTGACAGAAGGCAGATTGGTGCAATTCTTGGAGCTAGTGGCCTTAGAGAAGAAAAAAGGCACGAATATCTTACCACTGGTGGGAGGAGTGACTACGGCATTAAGGCGCTTGTGTCTGCTCAAAGAGCTAGTAGAGGCGGGGGAGCGCCCAGATGCTTTGGCGGCTAAGCTACACATGCACCCTTATGTTGTTAAGCTTAATGTAGCGGCTAGTCAACGTTTTACACTAGCGTCTTTGCGTCATGCTATGGTAGAATTAACTCAGCTGAATATAAAAATGCGGCTAGGTGGCAGGACTTTTGAGCGTTTGGAAGAAATAGTAGTAGAACTGATACAACAAAATGCAAAATGAACTGGGGGTTACGGACTATGTTAAAAGAACTTTTGGAAAAAGGTTTTGGCAATGACTTGGATTTGAATTGTGCAGAGAAGATTCTCTATGGCGCTAATTGGGCTTATGACTTGAAGCTGACTCCCCAAGCCTTGAAGTTGGCTGCTGGCTTCGGCGGAGGCTTAGGCGTGGAGGCTATCTGTGGTACCTTGAGTGGTGGCGTGATGGTGCTAAGTCATCTGTATGTGCACCGCAATGGACATGAGAGTGGACGCATCAAAGCCTTGGAGACAGAATTTATTAGCACCTTCCAAGCAGAGATGGGTTGCACTGATTGCCATAATTTGAAAGCTAAGTATAGAAATGAGCAAGATAAATGCAATAAAATTATCTATAAAGCGGCAGAAATACTTGATAAGATAGTTGCTAGGGAAGGTTTGCCCCAAGCAAAATAGGAGGCTATAATATGACAGAGCAAAAGGATAAAGTCACTGTCATAGACGACAGGAGCAGGGACGAGGAAGCAGAGGCTATTTGTAAGTGGGCCACGGCTCGCGCCGGTGTTATTGTAATTGCTCCTTTGGTAGGTACTTTGACTTTGGTAGCTAATCAAGTATATATGATTATGAAGCTAGGTAAAGTCTATGAGGAGCATATTACTGAGACGGCAGCAGTTAGTCTCTTAAGCTCACTAGGTGCAGTGTACGCTGGGCAAACATTGGCTACCTTAATTCCCTTTGCGCCTTTGCAACTGCCTATTGCCATGGGTACTACTTATGGTTTGGGCAAGGTGGTTACCGAATGGCTCAAGAGTGGCAAGCCCAAAGATTTGAGTGCTTTTAAGACGGTATATGATGATGCAGTGAAAGAAGTAAAGAAGAATATTAATATTTTCAAGAATGACCCTCGTAAGGATGAGCCTTTGGGCGACGAGAGTAAAAAATTTGATAGGTGAGGTTGTAAATGGAATTACTTATATTTTTAATTTTTATGACGCTGGTTACATTTGCGGTAGCGTTTGTCGCTTATGCGGCTATTGTCTGGCTATGGGGTACGAACTCCAGTACCGGGTCTAAGATAGCACAGATGATTTTGGTGCCGGTTGCTGTCATTGGCTATGATTTCGTGACTATTATTTCTCCTGCTAAATATCAATATATGGTAGGAGCTATACCTATTTTGTTAATAGGTTTTATGTTGTTGTATTTTAAGTTTATCAAAGGTGGTTCTTTCCGTGAAGAAGCTCCGGAGCCGCTGCAAGTGAAGAGACCAAGTGCTAAGTCCTTGAAGCACGAGGCCAAAAAGAGTGCCCGCGCCGAGAGAAAAAACAAAAAAAATACTGCGAAGGAACCGCATTAATGTTATAATATTAGTGTAAGCATTGCTTTTAATCTAAAATGAGGTGGAGGCGGTTATATGTTTAAAAAAATATTGGTACCCGTGGATGGTTCAGAGACTTCTTGGCGTGCACTAGAGCAAGCTAAGGCATTGGGCGAAAAGTTTGATGGTGAGGTTTTCGTTGTTAATGTTATTCAACCGTACAACAATGCAGCTCTGTTGGCTGTACCACTAGATCATGCTACTATTGCGCAAGGCAACACCGAATTGGAGAAGATTGGTGACAAGGTATTGGAAGTAGCCAAAGACAAGATGGCTGGCTTCAAGAACACTGTTAATTTCACCATTGAAATTGGACATCCTTCCGAGAGAATTATCGCTTTGGCTAAGAAAGAAAAATGTGATTCTATCGTTTTGGGTAGCCGTGGTTTGAGCGGTATTGCTGAATTTTTCTTGGGCAGTGTTAGCTCCAAGGTTTCTCAATATGCTACTGTTCCTGTTTTAATCGTTAAATAATTTAGTTTGATATGTGACCTGTGAACCTTAACCGTTCACAGGTTTTTTTATATCTTAATTTGCGTTAACCTAGTAGGCCGTAGGGTTGCTAATGCTAGAGAAAAGTTTTAGAATAGTTTATGGTTAACCTGTGAAAAATATGAGGTGAACATATGCAAAGATTTACCCGAGCATTGTGCTCGTTAGAAGGGGAGCAGTATCAGCAGAGTTTTATTGGCCAAATAACTTATGAGCAAAAGGCTGATTACACTGTTGCTGCGATTGCAGCTAGTACTATTGAGTTGCAAATGCTTAAAACTACGTCAAAATATCAAAATATACTGCTTACTCAATATGCTAAGAATCACAGAGTGCTAGCCACTATGAAGGTGCTACTCTTTATGAAGGATGGTGCAGTTGCTGCTGGGACGAAGAAGGTACAGCCAAATGGAGATTTACCACAAGGGGCATCTTATTGGCGGCAATTTTCAGCAGAGACTATTAGAGCTTTTTCGGTTGCGGTAGGTGATACTAATGGCATTCATTTGACAGAGTACCCTATTGTTCAGGGTTTCCTCTTGGCAGAGGAGTTTTACAAGTGGGCCGCCCAACCACGGTGGTTACAGCTGAAATTTGTACATCCTGTGTATGCAGAGCAAGAGATTTATTTGGTAACAGCAAGAATACAGCAACAATCAACTAGAGGAGCGATTAATAATCATGATAAACAATCAAGCGGTAGCGACGAGAAACAATGCTCAAACAATGACCAAGATGGCTTTATGTGTGGCGCTTTTGGCAGCCTCGGCCTACATCTCTTTTCCGCTGCCTTTTACCCCGGCCATGGTGACAGCACTGACCATAGTAGTTAATTTAATTGCATTTATTTTACCTCCTAAGCAAGCTTTATTAGTTATGGCTACTTATCTTATTATCGGGGCCGCTGGGGTTCCTGTCTTCGTCGGTGGAGCTGCCGGGCTTGGTAAACTGGTAGGACCGACAGGCGGTTTTACTCTTGGGTTTTTATTAGCGGCAGGAGCTATGAGTGCTTTGCGTGGCTCCAGTAATAATTTTAAGAAAAATATTGTTTTGGGTATTTGTGTAGGCATGCCGCTGATTTATATTACAGGCTGCCTTACTATGTATGTGGTGGCTGGTCTAGGTTTATGGGCGACTTTGGTGGCAGCGGTGTTCCCGTTCTTGTTAGGTGATGTAATTAAGGTGGTATTGGCCGCTTTCTTAGCCCAGAAACTTAATGCGGCTCTGGTAGGTAGATAATATGAATAAAGTATATATTGCAGGAGGACTGCGTACGCACATTGGCCTCAAAAACGGTATTTTTAAAAATATACCGGCGGAGCAATTAGCAGCGGCTCTACTGATGAAATTAGTAAGTCAATATCAGCTAGCAGAGCCAGATGAGATTATCTGTGGCAATGCTGTAGGAACAGGGGGAAATATTACTCGTCTCATGGCTTTAGAGGCTGGTATCGCAGCTTCCGTACCTTGTTTGACAATAGATATGCAATGTGCGTCGGCAGCGGAGGCTATTGCGATTGCGATAGCCAAAATTAAGGCAGGCATGGCGGAGGTAATTATCGCTGGTGGGTTTGAGTCCAGCTCTATGCAGCCTACTAGAGTCTACTGTCCCAGAGATGAGCGTTATACACCGGAGGGGTTTACGGTGGCTCAATTCACCCCAGAGACTACTAGTGCGACGGCCATGCTTGAAGGTGCCGAAAGAACAGCCTCTCAGGAGGGCATTACTAGGGCAGAGCTAGATAAATACGTGGTACGCAGCCATGCTATGGCTCGTCAAGCTCGCGAAAGTAAGATACTAGACCCTTTTATTGCTTCTGTTTGGGGCAGCACCAAGGACGAAGGTATTCGTGATAGAATGTCTGAGCGTTTGGCTGCTAAGATGCCTTTGCTTTTAGGCCCTAATACAACTTTGACGGCGGCGAATGCTTGTCTCATTAATGATGGTGCCGCCTTTGTGATTGTGGCCTCGGAGCGGTGGCTACAGGAGCATGGCACGGATAATTTGTATCCAAGAGCAGAGCTGGTGACGGCTGTAGAAGGTGGTGTCGAAGCCAATTGCAGTCCTCGTGGAGCATTGGCGGTAGGTAATTTATTGTTGGAAAGAGAGCATTTATCGGCAGAACAAATAGATGCTTTTGAATATAATGAAGCTTTTGCGGTTATTACGGCGATGTTTGCCCGAGAGTATCCTCAGCTTTTGCCCCGCTATAATCAGCTTGGCGGTGCTTTGGCCTATGGTCATCCCTATGGAGCCTCGGGAGCAATCTTGGTACTGCATTTGTTAGCAGAACTAGAGCAGACACAAGGAGACTATGGCTTGGTGGCTATTGCTGGTGCCGGAGGTTTGGGTACAGCATTATTATTGAAGAGAGTGACAGCATGAGTGACAGCATGAACTATTTTACTTTGTTACAAGAACAAGCAGAGAGATATGCAGATAAAACTTTCATGGTTTTTGACGATGTGGCTTATAGCTATCGCTCTATCTATGAGCAAGTGCAGAATTTTGCTACTCATGAATGGAGGTTCCATAATGTAGGCGGTGGGCATAAAGTCTTGGTAATTACGGCAGATGCCAAGCGCCAAGTTGTGGCCTTTCTAGGTCTCATGGCAACTGGTAATATTCCCATTTTGGGGCATTATGATTTGCCACAAGCTGCTGTGCAGCAATTAGTCAGGGCCAATAAGCTAGACTACGTTTTACTAGATGATAAATTAATTCCTACCGGGTTTGCTGTAGAACCAGTGACAGGAGTTTGTATGGGCGTTCTTAGCTCAGGTTCCACCGATGTGCCCAAAGTAATGTATCGGACTTATGCTAGCTGGGCAGATTTCTTCGCAGAGCAGAATCGCATTTTTGCTACGAGGTCAACTTCTGTCGTGTTTGTTGAAGGTAGTTTTAGCTTCACCGGTAACCTGAGTGTTTGGGCCGGCGCTTTTTATGCCGGAGCAACGATTGTGGTGGCAGAGAGCTTGCAGTGTCGTCAATGGTTACGTTTGATTAACAAATACCAAGTGACGGTGATTTATTTAGTACCTGTTAAGCTTAGACTTTTGACCAAATTCTTGCGCCAAGCTACTTATCCTTCGGTCAAGATGATATTAGCTGGTTCGCAACTCTTGGAAGCGGCTACAGCTAACAAGCTCAAAGCGGCTTTTCCACAGAGTGAAATTATGCTTTATTATGGTGCTAGTGAGTTGAATTATATTACCTATTTGAATTATGAAGAATTATTGCGCTTCCCCATGAGTGTGGGACGTCCTTGTCGCGGTGTTAAAGTTACGGTGCGTGATGGCTTGATTTATGTGGATACTCCCTATGGAGTGGAGGGAGTGCATTGCCCTTATACCCTAGATGATATAGGCTATTTTAATGCAGAAGGCTATCTTATATTTTTGGGACGAAAGACACAGGTAATTAACCGAGGTGGGTTTAAGGTTAGCTGTGCCAAAATAGAAAATATAGCTACTCGACTACCTTATGTACAAGAGAGTGTTGTGTTGTCTTACCAAGATCAGGACAGAGGTCAAGAAATAGCGGCTTTTATTGTTGCAGGGAAAGAATTTAACCTTAGTAACTTCAAAACTCAGTTAAAAAAAGAACTCATGACGGCAGAACTACCTAAACGTTTTATTGTTTTGCCGGCTCTACCACTTAATGCTTCCGGTAAACCTGATGTACGCAAGCTGAGAGCACTATTGAAGTGAATTAAGCAAACTCTAACTATGTTGCCAACGCAATATTGTTAGGGTTTTTTCTTTTTATGAGAGAATTTTATTTAGCCCTTTTTATTATTGCCGATTTGGCTTATAATTTACATATATATACGAAAAAATAATTATTCTAATCTTTTTGAATTTAGAGGATAGTAGTTAACGGAATGGTATGAGCTTGGCACGCTGAAGGGGGAGAGTACTACGAAACGCACAATACTGGTTGTGGATGACGTCAAAGTAGATAGGGAAATTCTCAAGAAGATATTACAGGATGAATATAATATTATCGAAGCTGCTCAGGGACAAGAAGCGGTGGCTACCATGCAGTGTCATAGTCAAGACCTCTCAGCGGTTTTATTGGATTTGGTCATGCCGGTCAGAGATGGCTTTTCTGTCTTGGAATGTGTAAGACATGATACCAAACTTAAACAGATTCCTATTATCGTAACTACCGGGGATACAGAAGAAATTTCAGAAGTAAAAGCCCTGCAGCTAGGAGCTAACGACTATATTTCCAAGCCCTATAGTCCTGCTATTATCAGGCAGCGTCTGCGGAATGTTATTAGCTTGCGTGAAACGGCGGCGACGATTAATGAATTGCAAAAAGATAGGCTAACGGGTCTCTATAGCCGTAGTGCTTTCTTTGACAAGGCCGAGGCTATGATTAAGGAAGCAGAGGCAGGGCACTATGTAATCGGGTGCTTTGATATTGATAATTTTAAAATTTTTAATGATTTGTACGGGACTAAGCAAGGTGATGATGCCCTGCGCTATATTGCGTCTGTTTTCCAAGAAGGCATAGAGCCTATTGGTGGCATTTGTAGTCGTATTATGGCTGATAATTTTGCCATACTGTATCCGACTAGCTTTCTGGCTTCTCAGGAGTTGGCGAAAATTACCCAAAAGGCTGCGAAGCTCTATGGCTCCCTACGACCATTGAGTTTTTGCATAGGACGTTATGTGGTAGATGATACTTCTCTCTCTGTTAGTGCTATGTATGATAGAGCGGTTATTGCTTCTAATTCGGTTAAAGGGCGGGTTGATGTTAATATTGCGTTCTTTGACGAATCTATGCGTGATAAGCTCTTGGTTGAGCAGCGCGTGGTGGGTGAAATGCAATCTGCGTTGAAGGAGGGGCAATTTGAACCTTGGTTCCAGCCACAGTATAATCATGCTACCGGTGAATTAATCGGGGCAGAGGTTTTGGCGCGGTGGCGCCATCCTGTTCGTGGTATGATTCCTCCGGGAGATTTTATTCCAATTTTTGAGAAAAATGGTTTTATCTATGAAATGGATAGGTATATTTGGGAACAGACCTGTATTTGTTTGCATAGATGGCTGGAAGAGGGACGTAAGCCGCTGCCGGTGTCTGTTAATATTTCTCGTTGCGATGTGTTTCGTGACGAATTGGTGTCCGATTTGATTGGTTTAATTCATAAGTATGAGCTTCCGACTGAATTGCTTCGTTTAGAGATTACCGAATCGGCCTTTTCTCAAGGAACAGATCAGATTATTAAGGTAGTAAAACAATTGGTTGGTTTAGGCTTTACGGTGGAGATTGATGACTTTGGCAGTGGTTATTCTTCTCTTAATACGATTAAAGATGTGCCGGCGCAAATTATTAAGCTGGATATGAAATTCTTAGGTGATACCAAGGCTTCGCAGCGTAGTGGCAATATTATTGAGTCTATGGTACTTATGGCCAAGTGGTTGAATATGACGGTTATTGCCGAGGGTGTAGAAACTATTAAGCAGGCAGATTTCCTTAAATCTATTGGTTGTTATTATATCCAAGGTTATCTCTATGCGAAACCAATATGTCTGCAAGATTATGAGGCATTGGCAGTTTGCAGCACAAAACAATGTAAAGTGGACACTTTGGAAACAGTGGATAATCTAGATAATAACGCTTTTTGGAATCCCAATTCTATTGATACACTCATTTTTAATAGCTACCTAGGTGGTGCTTGCGTTTATGAATACACCGAGGGACGGCTAGAATTGATACGTGCTAATGACAAGTATATCAAGGTGCTGGGTAGCGCGGGCATGAATTTGGAAAATGCTCTGAAATTAAATTGGTTTGAGTTTTTGGACGCTGAAAGTAGCAAAAAGATGGTAGCTATTATACAGGAGGCATCTACCACTAGCTCCGAGTGCACCGAGGAATTTGTATTTATTAATTTGCCAGGTTGTCAAGCCAAGACCTACTTGCGTCTTACGCTCAGGGTTATAGCTAAGAGCGGTACACGCTATTTGATTTATTGCACTAATGAGAATATTACCAAGCAACGTTTAGCAGAGCAAAAGAGAGAGGAAGCTACGGAGCAGCTGCGCTTTTTGGAAGGGGTAGCACATGATTTGCTGTCTCAACCGGATGTTCAGGCTGGCATTGATGCTATGCTGCAGCAGTTGCTGGTTTTCTTCAGTGCGTCAAGAGCCAGAATCTTTGAATTTGATACAGAGCGTGATGCCATTCACAACACTTACGCTTTGGGTTTAGACGGCACCAAAATAATCGCAATCCCCCAGCAGATGACTTTTGATTGGCGTGCTTCTTATTGGATGCAAGCTTTTGGACGGCAGAAATGCATCATGATACCTGCAGTGGAGTCTTTGGCGGCAACAGCCTTAGAAAAGAATCTGCTCCAGTCCCAAAATATTGGGGCGCTAGTAGGGATTCCTTTGCAACGTGGCGGCCAAGTAATAGGTTTTGTGATGGTGGAAGAGCCGGAACAAAAGCTAGAACAAGTATTTAAACTAGTTACCTTAGGCGATTATGTGGTGGTTATGCTTGATCGTCGCGATATGAATGAAGAAATTATCACTGAAAATCAAGAAAAATTAGCGGTGATGGATGGTATTCCCGGTGGGTTTGTGCGGATGCAAATAAGGCGCGATGGTGTGTTGGTGCCCTTGTATCACAGTGAAGGCTTCCGGAGATTAGTTGCTATGAATCAAGATGAACTTTTAGCACTAGCGGGGGAGGATGTTTTAAAGGGTGTCTGGCCGGAGGATGTTCCGCTAGCTCGCCATGCTTTAGATACCATGCTGCAACACGGTGAAGTAAGTGGTGCCAAATTCCGCTTGCATTATGGTGACGGTGGTTATGTTTGGGTGTTGTTTTTTGGCAAGATACGACGCAGTCGTACCGGTGAGCTCTACCTCATCGCCTTCTATTCGG
>JAQUUF010000094.1 GCA_028693975.1 Acidaminococcaceae bacterium | reverse complement strand
AGGCGTTTCGCTATAGGTTTTTAAATGGGGAGGTTGTACTGTTTGATAGAATTGATACAGCTTTTACCTATCTAAACCAAGACACCAAACTTTTTAAGGGTGTCAATGTACCGCTGAAGGATTCGTTGGAAGAGTATGTTGCCTTGGCAACTAAGGTAGCGCAAGAACAGAAAGATTACTTTACCGGACCATTAGGAAACGATGTGTTCCAATGTTCGCCTTTGCCCTGGGTTACTTATACCCATATTTCTCATACAAATTCTGAAAAAAAAGATAATGCTACTCCACTTTTTGATTGGGGTAAGTATTATGAAAAAGCTGGGCGTATATTTATGCCGATATCAGTGCAGGCACACCATTCTTTCGTAGATGGCATCCATGTAGGAGAATTTGCTGAGGCGATACAAGTATATATGAATGCTCAATAAGCATATATATAGCTGAATTGCGGAAAGTGGTAGGAATAGATGTGAAATAAGCCGGTTTACGAGTTAGCAAATTCGTAGACCGGCTTGATTATTCTAATTCGGACAAAGGATATAGTTAAATGCTTTATTGGCTCAGAAGATGATATAATGAGGACATAAAGAAATTTAGTGATTACCTAATGGGAGAATGACAAATGACATTCAACACACCATGGAGTTTAATTGAGATAAATGAAAAAGATTTATTCAAGTGTGGAAAAGCTCTTATGGCAAGTGGGAAATGCCAGTTATTGCCATGGTAAGAAAGCCAAAAGATATTGCATAAGGAGCGAAATACTGTGAAAAAGATAGGCTTGGTTGGTGGTATAGGTCCAGCATCTACAATTGAATATTATCGTGAGTTAGAGCTTTTGTATCAAAATACCCCACAGATAAATAG
Source organism: Acidaminococcaceae bacterium (assembly GCA_028693975.1). GTDB lineage: Bacteria > Bacillota > Negativicutes > Acidaminococcales > Acidaminococcaceae > JAQUUF01. The sequence goes on along the minus strand of JAQUUF010000094.1, from coordinate 4,679 downwards.
ATATCCGGAGATAGTTATTGATAGTGTTGATATGGCGAAACACGATAAAGCAATAGCAAATAAAGATTACGATTTATTAGCGCACTATGTACTGGAAAGTCTTGAAAATTTAAAATCAGCAGGTGCAAATATTTTAGCAATTACAGCAAATACGGAACATATTGTGTGGGATAAAATATGTAATAAGCTGCCACTTCCGACAGTAAACCTATTGGAGGTTGTCGCACAAGAAATAGAAAGGCGGCAATATAATAGAATTTTGATTCTTGGAACAGAATGGACGATGGCAAGTAAGCTTTTTGAAACGAAAATATTACAAATGGGGGGTAATCCAATTACCCCTTGTAGTGAGAAACAAAAAGAAATAGGAAAGTTAATTTATCCTAATTTGGAAAAGGGCATTGTGATTTTGGGGGATAAAAAGAGGCTGATAAGAATTATTGCAGAATATTATGACAAATTTAATATTGATGCGGTTCTTCTTGGTTGTACGGAATTACCGTTAATGATTAGTGACTCTGATGTAAATGTTCCAACTATCAATACAACGGAGCTACATATAAGAGAAATATTTAAACAGTCTTTATTGTAATGTCATTATTTGATTTGTTTTTCAGTTACAGCTTTATCATTTATGCTAATCTGGGCATAAGCTGGGCTAGATATGCAGAGTTCCATGTTTGGCTTTCGCTACATGTTTTTGTACATTCCTTTAGTAGTGTTGGTGCAAGTTAATATTAAGAGCAAAACTATGACTCTTCTGGAGAATTTGCTATAATAGTAGTTATAATTAGAGCATTGGAGCATAAAGAGGTGACCAGTGATGTTCTTACAAAAACACAAGTGGAACCTTTTACTTGTTTTGTTATTTTTCTGCTTAACAGGTGTTGCAATATATAATGCTTATGCTGGTAAACCTTCGCTATGCAAGAGCTCAACCAAAGTAAAGGAGCATACAATCATGGGAAAAGAATCTACTATTTATTTAGCAGGCGGTTGTTTCTGGGGAACGGAACATTTCATGAAACAAATTAATGGAGTAATAGATACAGAAGTAGGTTATGCTAATGGTAATACTGAGAATCCTACTTATCAACAAGTATGTTCTCATACTACAGGATTTGCCGAGACAGTTAAGGTTACTTACGACACAGAAGTGGTGAGCTTAAAGACATTGTTGGATTTGTATTTTATGACCATAGATCCAACGAGTATTAATCGACAGGGTGGAGATAGTGGTGATCAGTATAGGACGGGGATATATTATGCTGATAAGGAAGATTTGTCTGTAATAAAAGCACAAATTACTGAGCTAAGGAAGAAGTATGACAAACCAATTGTCATTGAAGTGCAAGCTCTTAAAAATTTCTACAAAGCAGAAGAGTATCACCAAGATTATTTAGGTAAGAATGTAGGCGGATATTGTCATATACGCCCGGAACTATTTGATATAGCAAGAAAAACCAATGCCAAGATAAAGTATATTAAGCCAGACCAGAAAACCTTACGGCAGAAATTAACAACGATACAATACAAGGTAACACAAGAAAAGGGTACTGAACCGCCTTTTGATAATGAGTATGACCATGAGTTTAGACCGGGTATATATGTCGATATTACTACAGGAGAACCACTTTTTATTTCCACAGATAAATTTGATTCAGGTTGTGGGTGGCCTGCTTTTTCTAAGCCTATAGATAAAAAACTGCTGGAGGAAAACACGGATACTTCTTTTGGTATGGTAAGGACGGAAGTACGCAGTTCTTTAGGCGGTGCTCATCTTGGGCATGTGTTTGCTGATGGCCCCAAAGATAAAGGTGGAATTCGGTATTGTATCAACAGTGCTGCTTTAAAATTTATACCCAAAGAGGCAATGGCAAAGCAAGGGTATGATGAATACTTAAAACTATTAGAGGTACCAACAGGAACCGCTAGATAAATAAATATTTATATACTATGGTAGAGAGGGTCAATATGAAGGAAGATATTAGGCGAATTATTTTGGCATTAGGGGCAGATGTTTGTGGATTTGCTTCAGGGGCAAGATTGGAGGAGTATCCAACTGGTTTTTCACCACAAACTATTTATAAAGACTGTAAAACAGTGGTGGCGTTTGGAATAGCCTTGCCGAAGGGGCTCTTTGCAATCAATCCCAGATTAATTTATAGTTACTTTAATGGCGATATTGTTTGTCGTCAGGTAGATGATATTGCTTTTAAGGCGTCACGAAAAATAGAAGAAAAATTTAATGCTTTGGCCATTCCTTTGCCCTGTGACGCTCCTAACGAGTATTGGGATGCTGCTCATCTTACAGCACGGGGACTTATTTCTATGAAACATACAGGTGTGCTATGTGGTTTGGGCCAATTAGGGAAGAACACGCTGTTGTTGAATGAAAAATATGGCAATCGATTGACCATAGGCGCAATTTTGCTCAATGTTGAACTTGAAGCCGATCCCTTGTCTGAGAATATTTGTATAGCAGGTTGTCATAAATGCGTGAATAGTTGTCCTGTGCAGGCAATTGGCGAAGGGCGCGTCCAACAGAATTTGTGTAGGCCACATACCTATGGCAAAACCGCTAGAGGATTTGCTACAGTAGATTGTAATATATGTAGAAGAGTATGCCCTATGAAAAATGGTCGGATTACACGTCCTAAAAATAATTGAATGGACGAAATGGTAGTGTAATTTACCATTGAGTCTATTATGAAAAGAGGGTGATTGCTATGATTCAAGAAATAATGATTGAAGCGATGGAGTATGACAAGGGTGATGCCAAAAGAATACAGCATTTTGTCAAGGTTTATAATTTTGCCCACATGATTGCTTTGGGAGAAAATCTTGAAGAAGAGGCTAGAAAGATTTTAGAAATTGCAGCTATTTTACATGACATAGGTATTCATGCCAGCGAAAAATTATATAACGATGCCTTGGGCAAACACCAAGAAGAACTTGGACCGGCTGTAGCGCAGCAGATCTTGGATAAATTTGCTTTGTCACAACAAGAAAAAGAAAGAATAATTTACTTGATTGCTCATCATCATACCTATAACGCCATAGATGCTTTGGATTACCAAATATTAGTAGAAGCTGACTTTTTGGTTAACCTTTACGAAGATGCAGCTGATGCTAGTACCGTACACAATGTTTATGATAAAATTATGAAAACGGCGACGGGCAGAAAGCTGTTTCAATTCAATTTTCTTTATTAGGAGGAAGTGGCATATTGAAGAGGACAAAAATTAAGATAACATTAGTGGAGCGTAAAGGTGAAATGGGCTGTCACCGCGGGCTTAAGGTGGGCGATTCTTTTGATTTTGATACAGATATGGGAAAGTTTTGCCCTATGGCTCTTCATACCGGGTTCCCCTATATTGATATTTTGCGCTATGGAGGAAGCTTGCCTGGACAGCCTGAAGGCACTGCAATGTTTTGCTGCCCTGATGTAGACGTTATTAATGTTTTTAAAATTGAAAAGATTGATGAGTAGAAGGGTTCGCTAAGGAGCACAAATTATTATGATAGCAGTATACAAATGCGAATGGGGATATATAAGGATACAGTATGAGCATGATGTGCTTTTGTCGCTGACTTATACAGAGCAAGAAGTTGTACCTGCCGAGGGAGAATCCTCTAGTTTTGCGGAGCAGGTATTTGCCGAACTGGTAGAGTATTTGGGGGGCAAGAGAAAGACCTTTGATATAAAATACAAATTAATTGGTACTAAATTTCAATTAGCTGTTTGGCGTGAGTTGTTAAAGATTCCCTACGGTGAAACAAGAAGTTACAAAGAAATTGCTCAAGCACTAGGAAATGCTCAAGCAGCCAGAGCAGTTGGCAATGCCAATAATAAAAACCCCTTACAGATAATTGTTCCCTGTCATAGGGTGATTGGTGCGGACGGTGATTTGAAAGGCTATGCAGCAGGAGTGAGAATAAAAGCCAAGTTATTAAAAATAGAAAGACAGGGGCATGACTGAACAAACCATGCAAGTACCGGGACAAGAACCTTTGTATGTTATGTAAATAAAAATGCTTTGTTCGCATAAACGAACATAAAGTAGCTACGCTAGTGTCGTCAAGAAGTGTATTATAGCGAGCTTGAACTTTAAAATGGTGTAAGAGTGTGTCAATCGTAACAATTGGTGTTTTACAAAGCAGCCAATTTCAATTTCAAAAGTTACTAGTCAGGAATAGTAGCAACCCCTATGATAACTATAGAAGCTATCATAGGGGTTTTATGCTTTTTTGGAAGGGTGAGAAAAATGTATGACTTACTACAAAGCAAAATAACCATTGGACATCTTACTATCAAGAACAGAGTAGCAATGACAGCTATGGGGGTATTTATTGCAGCACCTGGTGGTGGGGTCAATGATGATATTATTGCTTTCTATGAGGCTCGTGCCAAAGGCGGTGTCGGGTTAATCATTACTGAGGTAACACGAGTTTGTGACGGTGCAGGTGGCGGCGAACCTTGTCAATTAGCAGCACGTAATTTCGCTGATGCCCTTGAGCTGAGGCGGTTAACAGATGCAGTGCATAAGTACGACACCAAGATATTTATTCAGTTGCAGCATCCGGGGCGGACAGCAACTTCTGCGCTGACAGGGGAGCAGCCTGTGGCACCATCACCAATTCCCCTAGCTGGTGGTGAACTGCCGCGCGCATTAACT
>JAQUUF010000093.1 GCA_028693975.1 Acidaminococcaceae bacterium | reverse complement strand
GAGATTAACATAAGAAATCATATCATAGTCATAATGAACAGCAGTGGTAATAACGTCCTGCATCATTCTCGTTTGATTAATATCATATGTATACAAAAATGCAGTCAGGTCACCAGTTTGCGGATCTTTCATGAGCTGAATACGAGAGCGAGCCCACATAATCTGTCTTTGATCCCTAGCAAAACGACGATAATCAATATTAAGCAGAGTTTCTCCTCTATCATACGCTGCTTGCAAATTATCTAACTGTAACAGAGCTGCAAATTCTTGTCGCTTCTTATAATCTATAACAGTAGGTAATACTCGTTCCACAAATTCTCCAGCCGGATGTCCCGCCACTATAGTTGGTACAGGAAAACCATGAGGATCATGCTCTACAACGATACCTTTAGTGACATTGATTAGCAAATAAGCCATAAAGTCCATATCTACTCGCAAGCGACGTTTAAACTCACGATAATAACGCTCATTTTCTATTTCTCTGTTCTTTTTTTGCAGAGTAATATCATGCATATAGACTATATATGCAGCTCTACCTAACCACTCAACCATGCGAACACGTTCTTCAACTGTTTTCTTAATACATGGTATCTCCACCTCAAGCAAGGAAGATTGTGAATAAGCATGAACCAACTTACAAAACTTACATGGTTCACTTAGACTATAAAAAAAGTCATAACATTTTTTGCCTGAATAGACTCTATTCTTGCAATCGAGTAATTCTAAAACTGCTTTATTGGCATAGTAAAGATTATAGTTAATTGCATCAATAACATATATACCATTCAAAGTCTCATCTAAGATATTGCTTTTTAAGCTAGAATAAAGTTCAACCTGTGCTAAAACATCCTTATTATTTAAAACACTATTAACATGTGACAACAAGACTTTATCGGCATATGGTTTGTGTATATAATCATCAGCTCCCATAGAAAGAGCCATTATTTCATCCGACTGTTCTTTGCTGAAAGCGGTAACAATGATAGCAATCTTAATAAACGAAGGCGTCAACCTAACCTTTTGTATAAACTCTAAGCCACTGGCATACATTGATGCTAAGTCTAATATAATTATTACAATATCTTGATGCTGCAGAAGCAACTCAAAGCCGGCGATAGTGTCGCCGGCCTCAATAACTTCATATTCACGCTGCAAAAGCGAACTTGCATGCTTTCTATTTTCGATAGAGCCATCAATCATCAATACTTTTTTCATATTAACGTAACTCCTATCTCTTGTCCCCCGGTCCTCCTAACTTAGCCGCCCAAATACCAACTTCATACAAAACCAACATCGGCGCAGCCATCAATATCTGAGAAAAAACATCTGGCGGCGTCAAAAATGCTGCGACAATAAAAATTACTAAAACAGCATATTTCCTTAATTCTTTTAACTGTTGTGGTGTAGTAATCCCTAATCTGCACAACACAAAAGTAATAACTGGCATTTCAAATACCAAACCAAAAGAAAGTACAAAGCTAAACATAAAGCCAATGTATTGACTAATAGATAGCATAGGCGTAGCGATATTCTCTCCTATATAAACAAAGAATGTGATGGCCGAGACAAATACTACTCCATAACCGAAACTTACTCCGAGTACAAATAATAGCAATGACCAAAAAGTGAAAATCAAAACACCTTTTCTCTCATCCACATATAGTGCTGGTTTAATGAAATCCCAAATCTGCCATAATATAATTGGCATAGACACAATGATTGCAGCAATAAACGCAACTTTAATCTGGGCGGTAAGTACTTCTGATAAACCCAAAAAGATCAGATTAATTCCTCGTTCTTTGACCGGTGATGGCAAAAGTTGCATTAGCCAATCCGTGCCATAAGTAATAATGCCGAAAAAACATCCTGTGACCACAATCATACAATATATAAGCCTTTTACGCAATTCTTTAATATGGTCTACTAAGGATAACTGTTCTTCACTGTTTTCATTGGCAATGGCAAGCTCACTGTCTATCGCTAGTTCCGGCAACGCTTTATTTCTGTCCACCGGCTTCCCCTTCTTTAACAGGCTCCGTTTCTTGCTTTATTTCCTGCTTAAATTCTCTAATACTTGTCCCTAACGACTTGCCTAACCCTGCCAATTTACCAGACCCGAAAACCAAGCATGCCACTGCAATTATCAATAATATTTCTGTTGTACCTAGTCGCATTTTTCTCGCTCCCTCCGTATATTACTTGCTTTCACAATTTATCTCAACAACCTTAGTACCTTCTTCCGCATGGAGAACAACCTCTCGTTGTACACGTTCAAATTCACTTGATACATCTTTTAGTTCTTCTTTTACTTCTCTAATATCCTCATCCAATTTTATTTCAGCTTCAACATTTTTACTTAATTCTTTCATCATCAATCTTATTTTGCGTACCCACCGAGCCACTGTTCGTGCTACCTTCGGAAGATCTTCCGGTCCAACTACAATAAATCCAACCAACAACGTGATTAATATTTCCCCTAAGCCAATACTCATGGACACCACCTCGCTTGCTATCTTTCAACTTAATGGTTGTATGACCTCCACCTAATATTTATTATTTGGCATAATCTATATTAGGTGGATTTGCCATACAGTTGTCTTAATGTACGCCTTCTTCTATTTCATTACCGTCTTCATCTAGCATTACTTCTCTATTGCCCACACGTTTTTTACCTGGCCAGAAATCCATAAACCAGTTATGGAATAACATAACACAGATAAACAGAATACCAGGAGCCATAGGGAACTGCTGCGGGTGTGAATAAGCAGCTTGCGTACCCAACAAAGGAGGACTAATCTTATAATACAAGGCATGGAACGCTATAGTTGAAACAATGATAATCAAAAATCTCAGGGCAATATTAATTGCCGGGCCATATTTCTTAGGGCCATTATCAAAATAGAAGTTCAAAATCATGGCTGGAATCAACATCATAATAGCTAATTCGCCACTATGAAGATAGCGCCAATCAGGTGCTAATATTCTCTTGGCTCCGTCAACTGCAGGACCCCAAGCTAATTCTTGCACAAAATTAAAGACGAAAAACAACAACCAAGCAAAAGCCAAAACTCCTAAGAAACCAACTACGCCTCTCACGATCTTGTTTTTAATCATGATAAATGGATAGCGGTCAAACGTTACTTCCAACATCCAAATAGCTACTGTACCACACATAACCCAACCAACGTTAAAGTTGCCATGCAGGGTATGAGCAAATTCATACCACCAAGGGAAGGCAGCAGCATATTCTTGCCAAGGCCAGAACAAAACATGATAATGGGGATGCATCAAGCAGAAAAACGCCAATACTGACAACAAGGCAGTTACACAGAAAACAGTGATTCCTCTTGCAGGCTGCTTCATAGATTGCCAAGGATGATTTTCAAAGCAAACCGGTACAATTGGACTTAGCCAAGAAGCAATTGCCGCAAACATCAAAATTGCCAAGGAGGAATACTCACGAGCATAGAACTCTGTCATTCCCTTGCCTACTAACCTGTCAACGCTTAGATATGGGATTGAATAATGGCCTAAGAAATTATAGAAGAAACCCCAAATAACTGCGCCAACAATTGCAAAATTCACTAGTATCAATACGGCACCCGTTATGACAGGGTGCGTCGACTCTCGCCATTTCAAACTAAAGGGCCAGAAATTAAACACATACGCTTGCCAAATTACAACAATGAGAATCCAACGAATGTACATATAACCGTATTGCGGAGTGTACCACTTCAGTACACCTCTGGGGTCCATAAAAATCCACCACAATCCGTAGAAAAACAATAGCGATAAAACTAAACCGATAATACCACGCAAAGGCTGTGGCATTCTATTTTCCAAAACGCGGCTCTCCAGCCACATATGATCTTTGAGACTAATCACAGACAACACCTCCCATTGGCTTAGCCAAATTTAATTTGGTCTCCATTTCCTAAATACAATTTTTTCTTACTCTTGAATCTTGCCGTTCCTTGTACTACAGGCAAGCCGGCCAAAACCATTTTTTCGGCAGTTAAATAACCGGTACAGTGGTTACACCCCATTACCTCTATACCATATTTAGGGATAGCCTTAATTAAATCATCATATTGTGGATCCCAATCTTCAAACGGTGAAATATGCAAGCCGCCTTGAACGCCGTATATTTTGTCCCCGCCCTTAACTCTTTGTTTAATCTCCTGTAAGAAAGAAATAATACCCATATGGCAACAGCCTGTAACGGCTACCGAACCTTTATCTTTGATATTAAACACCAGTGCTTGTTCGCCCAAAACTCTTGTTATGATAGCGGAATCAAAGCTAATACTGGCAACACCTGGATAAATTGGATGTACTTTGCCAGACTCTCTAACCTCTAACTTACCAGTATGCGGAAAATCATTCTTCACATGGGCTACCGGGAAATTAGCTCCTTTGAGCAAGTCGAAGCCTTCTTTATAGAATCCTTTAGGAACTATGACCCTGATGCCAGGGTCATGCTTCATAACTGATTCCACGCCCCAGTAATGGTCAAAATGCTCATGAGTGACAAACAACAAGTCGATTTCCTTATTGTCCAACATCTTGTCTACACCTTCGCGTTTGAAACAAACATCCATCCAATCCGTATTCCAACCACAATCTAACAGCATTTTTTTCTTGGTTCCATCCATAAATTCAATATCAATTAAAGTTGAATACCCACCTGCATTATTACCGTTATAGCCTTCCTTAACCCCAGTATTAGTCCACGGAATGATATATTGATTAACCAGCAAACCACCGGCATCCTTCATATCCTGTACAACACGAGCATTGTTAAACCAACTAGTCTCAGAAACTACAGTGCACTTTATACTTTTACACATGCCAATGTCCGTATCACCAACCAAAGGCTTGGGTACAAAAACATCCTTCATTACCGTAGATGAAACACCTGCCATTGCTAGATAGCCAGTCGTACCACCCAGAGCAAGACCTTTCAAAAAGTTACGTCTTGATACTCCCATGATTATCCTCCTTTTCTTTAAGCCGCAGTCCTAGAAAACATTAATGCTGATATTAGCTTTATTGTTAAATAAAACAACCCTGAGCCAACTACTAACCCAACTATGAACCCTGGCCAGTTAAATTCCGTCTTTTCCTCTTCTTGACTCATAGCCTTCATCTCTGACATTGCGCCACCTCCTTCTCAATATATATTTTTAATTGCAATTGCTTCTACGGATTCTTCAGCCGTCTAATAATAACTCCCCGAAGGCACAGCATGGACATATGTCCCCATTTCTTTTTGGACAAATTCCCCTATGGCCCTGATATTCATTTTCCCGAGAAGTTTTTCCAAAAGAAAATGATGAAAGACTCGGCATAACTGTAAGCCGGGGATTTCTCTGTCTATACCACCTTCGGGAACTATTACATCAGCGATATCATCTTGTCCGCTTACCGTAATGCCCGCATCAGCAATCTGCACTAATCTATCCTGCGTCGTCAAAACTGATTCTCTTAATTCCTCATCTTCAACATAGAATCTCATATATCCAATCAAAAAAGCAGTATCAGCAATTTGGCAGCGCTTTAACAACGACGGTATTCCCATTGCT
>JAQUUF010000092.1 GCA_028693975.1 Acidaminococcaceae bacterium | reverse complement strand
ACCCAAAGCAACTCCTTTTGCTATCTTCGGTAGTGCTATCGGTGGTTACTTCACCATGTTTGGTATCCCTCGTATGATAAGCTCTTGCATCGTTACCATGTGTGTGTCGGCCCTCGCCATGACCACTATCGACGCTGTAACCCGTATCGGACGTATGTCGCTGCAAGAACTCTTAGCTCCTGAGGTCGGTGAAGAACTAACCGGCTGGAAGAAGTTCTGCAGCAATAATTACGTAGCAACTATTATTACCTTGATTCCCAGCTACCTGCTCTGCTTGGGCGGTTATTTGAATATCTGGCCCTTGTTCGGTGCAGCCAATCAGTTATTATCTTCTCTTGTTTTAATCGGTCTGGCAGTTTTCCTGCGCAGTACCGGCCGCAAGGGTTGGATGCTGTATTTCCCCATGATTTTCATGTTTGTAGTAACCATGAGTGCCTTGGTCCTCTCTATCTATGGTATTTACCAAAAACTAATGGCCGGCTCTTTTGTCATGATGGTAGACGGTCTGCAATTAGTAGTCGCTCTCGCTCTCATGGTTCTCGCCCTGATGGTAGTCAGTCACTGTGGCAGGGAATTGCTCCATAGCAAAAAAGAAACACCGGCAACAGTGCATTAAGCCCTAGTAACACAAAAGCGTAAGGCTAAGCCCTACGCTTTTTTTATTTGCTATTAACTTCTTACTGCTCTAGGTTCTTAGCCTTTGATTATTTTCACTCCCATGGGTACATCGATAAAGCCACAAGCATAGGGTGCTAGTTCGTATTGACCAAAGAGAAAATGTAATGCACCTTCAGTATCAATAAAGTAGTTCTCTGGAAAGGCTGTGAGCTTCGCTGGCTTTTTAAAGAAATTCTCCGCCATGGGATGCTTGTTTAATTTGGCATTGAGAGCTGCCAAATTAACCTTCTTGTTGTTTGCCGCACTGAGCAAATCGCGCCAAGTAAGTTCTCTGCCATCTCGTACGCTAAACGCCACTGAGCCTTCTCCACTACTGGGATGCGCTGCTCTATAAGCATAGTAATAGTCACGGATTCTAAAAATCAAGAACTTCTTATTGTTGACATCAACCTGATATTTGGTTTCCATAGCGGTAATGTCATCACTGCCTTGCTTAGCCATGTAATCGTTTTCCCTCTGTGCCATCTCTTTGGCAAAAAACGAATTAATCTTAGAGCTAGCCACGGCATTATGTGGAATTTCCACACGGGGATAGATAAGATTCAACGCAAAATCAGCGTTGCGGACATTGACAATTTTCTTATTAACTAGCTCCACCTTGCTGTAAGCTTGGGACGCTTCTGCCTGAGTTCCTACAGTAACACAAAATAGCAGGGCCATAACTAAATAAATAAATCTTTTACCCATACATTATTCCCTCCTTCGGCTACGCCGTTCAGTTTCTTTCTACTGACTACATTATATAACAATTAATATTTTTCTGCATAGCAAAATTAGTAAAGACTGCTTCTCACAGAGTTGCTTCTATCAGTGCTCTCGTATACTCGGTCTGAGGCTTGGCTATTATTTGCTGGGTAGCTCCAGCTTCTACAATAGCGCCATGCTGCATAATAAGTAGTTGATTGCAAAATTGCTGCACCAGAGCCAAATCATGAGAAATAAAAATAAAAGACAAGCCTTGACTCTCTTGGAGCTCTAGCAAAAATTCCATTAGTTGCTTCTGTACTCGCACGTCCAAACTGCTAGTTATTTCATCACAGATAAGCAGCTCCGGCTGCATAGTCAGAGCACGTACCAGAGCCAATCGCTGGCACTGTCCACCACTTATTTCATAGGGATAGCGCTCTAATAGCTCTCTTGCCAGCCCGCATTGCTCCATAAGTCTGTCAATTTGCTCCTCTATTTGGCTGGGACTACGGTGCCTATAACGAAGTCCTTCGCTCACACTATTGCCCATTGTCTGCCTCGTATCAAAAGAAGTCAGAGGCGACTGGAAAACTAGCTGTATTTGGGGGTATGGTCTTCTCTCTTTTTCGCTTATTACCTGCCCTTCCCAATAAAGCTGACCGGAAGTAGGACGGAGCAAACCGCAAACTATTTGGGCCAAAGTACTCTTGCCACAACCGCTTTCTCCCACTATGCCCAAACATTCTCCCCGCTTAAGCCCAAAGCTAACCTTAGACAAAGCAGCGAAAGGGCTGCCATTCTTTGCTAGGAAATATTTATCTAGGTTTTCCACCTGCATCATATAATCAGTCATGCTCTCTCCTTAGGCGGGGTACTGCCGCAATCAGTTCTTGTGTGTAACTATCTTGAGGATGATTAAACACTTCTTTTGTCCGTCCCAGCTCCCTAACTACACCGTCTTTGAGCACCAATAATTTATCAGTACACTTGCTTGCTAGCGCAATATTATGAGTAGCGAAAATAATAGCTGTATGGTACGTTCGCTGCAAAAGCTGCATCTCCTGCATAACCTGTTTTTGCACTGTGACATCTAGGGCGCTAGTGGGTTCATCTGCCAACAATAACGAAGGCTGCAATAACATAGCAAATACGAGGCCGACTCTTTGGTTCATGCCGCCCGATAATTCAAAAGGATAGCTTGCTAGAATTCTGGCTGTATCAGTTAACCCTATCTGTCTCATGATAGCCTCTGCCCGTGCCATGGCTTCTGCAAAGGTTAGCGACACATGCGCACTCATAGCTTCATAGAGCAAATATTTAATCTGGCGAATCTGGCACAAAGAGCTCTGTGAATCCTGAAACAACATACTGATTTCCGGCCCCAGCAATTGTCTTAGGTGCTCCGCGGAGATACTCAACAAATCCTGCTCTTTGTACTGCATAACCCCCTCTGTTACAGCACCACCGTAGCCTAGTTGACCAATAATAGTGCGCAGCAAAGTAGTCTTGCCACTACCGCTTTCCCCGATAATGCCCAGAGTTTCTCCAGCTGCAAGAGTCAGGCTCACCTTGTGCAATATTTCTTTGGCACCATAATTGACGGTGAGATTTGCTACAGTTAACAGCGGCATAGGCATGACATCCTTTCTTTAAATATCCAAATCAGCAGTAATTTCATAATAATCACAAGGATGGGCAACCAGTCCTTTCACCTTGCTCTTGGCTACTAGACTCATCTGCAAATGAGAAGCAAAAATATAACCGCAATCATCCAAGATGAGCTGTTGCATTTGCGTCGCTATTTGTCCGCGTTTAGCGGCATCAAAAGTACCATGCAGCTCCTTGGCCCAAGTATCTAAGCGCTCTTGATGATAGAAGCCTCTGTTCTTGGTCGATGTAGTCAAACAACAGGTAGTGAAAAAGTACTCCGGGTCACCCGTCGGTGCCGTCACCATTGCACTGGCATAAACATCATAAGCCCCTTTTTTGAGCTCCTGCAAATGATTAGCATTGCTATTAACTTCAACCTTAATCCCAATATCCTTCAATGTAGCCTGTGCCGACTCGGCTAGGATGGGTAACTCCATCCGCCCGGGATAAGTTAACCAGCGCAAAGTAAGATTAGTACCATTCTTATCTACGTAACCGTCTCCATTGGTGTCTTGCCAGCCAGCCGCTGCCAGAATTCTCTTGGCTTCGGCAGGGTTATAAGTCGGAGCCTGAACAGTCTTGCCTCCGAATTTGAAACTATCGGGGAAGGGTCCCACAGCTGCAGTGCCATGTCCATTGAGCAGAACGCTAACAAAGGCGTCTTTGTTGATGCCACGTGCCACGGCTTCTCGCACCGCCTTCTCCTGCATTACCGGTGCGTGGTAATTCAGCTGAGCGAAGAACGCTCTGCTGGTGGCAGTAGAGCTAATATTATAAGCAGAATTATGCTCAAATAATTTATAACTGGCATAGGGCAAGCCATAGGTGGCGTCTAGCTCTCCACTTTGGAGCGCCATGGTCATGGTGTCGCCATTGGTCATAGCCTTAACTACAATAGTATCCACCTTAGGCTTGACTTGACCCCAGTAGTTGGGATTTTTGTGCAAGGTAATCTCTGTATCTGAGACAGCAGAAGCCACATACGGTCCGGTACCTGCTACATTATCCCCTTGGATACCATGCTGCATATCAATTATTGCACCATAGGGGTCACACAAATAATTAATGAGTGCCGGGGTAGGCTCCTTGGTATGAATAGTTACAATTTGCCCCTGGGCTGTTATTTTATCAATTTTGGTATCTAGAGGTGCTCTGTCATGGACTTGGAGCAAATGCTCCAGACATTCTTTCACCGCTTGAGCATCCAGCTTGCGTCCACTAGAAAAAGTTACATTATCTCGCAAGGTAATGACCAGCGTATTAGCATCGGTGAATTTATATGCCGTAGCTAGCCAAGGCACTATCTCCATACTATCACTAAACTTAAATAAAGTTTCACCTACGCCATAGCGTACACAGCTCCACCCGGAGTAATTCTTGTGGGGATTAAGTCCTTCATCTCCCATATCCACCCCATAACCGGTAGTGCCATACACAAACTTCTTCTCTCCTGCCTTACTCTGGGGCTTAGCTGACGAACTGCAACCTGTAGCTAGGATAGCAATGGCGACTATTGTGCTTAAACCTGCCAAAATCTTTTTCTTTTGCATGTGATGTGCGCTCCTTTGTTAAGCTGAATTTTGTAACGCTCCTTGGGGTCGAGATAGTCTCGTATTGTATCTCCTAATAAGTTAAAAGTTAAAACAGTGACGAAAATGGCCATTCCCGGAGCTAGGACTACCCAGGGAGAAGTCTGTAACATACTACGCCCCTCGCTCATCATACTGCCCCACTCAGCTAAGGGTGGCTGGGCTCCCAAGCCCAGAAAAGACAGCCCTGCTAACTCCATCATCATCGTACCAATATCCAGCACCGCGGTTACCAAGAGTGGTCCGCTGATATTGGGCAAAATATGGTGATAAATTATTTGCTTATCATTCCCCCCCACCAGTCGGGACGCAGCGATATAGGGTGCGTGCTTCTGGGCTAGAGTCAAAGCTCTAGCTAATCTAGCATATTTGGGCCAGCTGATAGCACCCAAAGCAATAATCGCATTAGATAATCCTCCACCCAATACTCCTATTACGGCCAGAGCAAAAACCAAGCCCGGAAAGGCTAAAAAAACATCAGAGGTACGCATCAGGAAAGTATCTAGCTTGCCTCCGCGCCATCCACAGACAAGCCCAATTCCAGAGCCTAGAACTGCAATAATGGTCACAAGTAACAAAGCAGCAAAAACACTGGCTCGGCTACCCATAATAATTCTACTGAGCATATCGCGGCCATAGCGGTCCGTCCCGAAGATATGCTGTAGACTAGGTGCTTGCATGGTCTGCGACAAATCTTGTGCATAGGGGTCTACCGGGCATAAGTTAGGCGCAAAAATACAAATAGCGGTTATAAGCGTCGCCAAGCAGGATAAAGCAATTAGTTTGTGCCGCAATGCACTATTCTCTCTCATAGTTTGCCCACCTCCGCCAACCGCACGCGCGGGTCAAGCAGATGATAAACTATATCAGTTAGCAAATTGACAAAAACATAAATAATAGACATCCATACCACATAGGCTTGGATAAGAGGATAATCGCGCATGACAATTGCCTCCACTGCTAATTTGCCCACGCCATCCCACATAAAAATACTTTCGACAATAGC
>JAQUUF010000091.1 GCA_028693975.1 Acidaminococcaceae bacterium | reverse complement strand
AGACTTTATCTTTTATGGGCAAGGAAGGACCTATACTAATTCTAGCCGCAGGCGACGTTAAGGTTGACAACGCCAAATATAAGGCGAAGTTTGGCTTGAAGGCCAAGATGCTACATGCAGAGGATGTAGAGCGGCTTATCGGACATGCCATAGGTGGTGTGTGCCCTTTTGGGGTAGAGCCGGGGCTTACGGTATATTTGGATGTATCCATGAAGAGATTTGAGACAATGTTCCCTGCTTGTGGCAGTGATAATAGTGCTGTCAAGCTGACTATCCCAGAGCTGGAGCAATGCTCCGGCTACACCGAGTGGGTAGATGTATGCAAAGGATGGCAAGATGAAACACTGTAAGAAACTTGCTAAAATGTAAAAGTTCGGCTAAAATGTAGTTGACTCCATTTTTGCCGAAAGGGGCTAGGACTATGTATATTAATAGAGATATCGAAAACTGTCTAAGACGTGGCCTCAAGATGTTTAAGGTGCTTTTACTAACGGGACCGAGGCAGGTAGGAAAGACTACTTTATTGTGTAAGATTTTGAGAGATGGATTGGGCTATAATTATGTTACGTTAGATGATTTGGAGGCATTGCGCCTTGCCAAAGAAGAGCAAAAACTTTTTTTTGATGTGCATTCATTGCCGGTAATTATCGACGAGGTGCAATATGCACCAGAGATTTTTAGATATATTAAACTTCTAGTAGATGAGCAAAGTGATAAAGGTAGAGTTTGTCTCACTGGTTCTCAGGCCTATAACTTGATGAATAACGTTTCGGAATCATTAGCTGGACGGATTGGAATTTTAGAAATGTCTGGTTTATCCGCCCGAGAAATTTATGGAGTTAATTATTCGGAACCGTTTATGCCAGAGGAAGACTATGCTAGGCGGCGGAAGCAGGCTTTGGTGTCATACACTGATTTGTGGTATACGATCCACCGGGGAGCTCTGCCTGCCTTGCAAGATAAAGATATGGAGTGGGAATGGTTTTATCGTGACTATGTCAAAACGTATATCGAAAGAGATGTAAGACAGCTAGTTAATATTAAAGATGAAAATAGATTTTACCAATTCATAGTGGCTTTAGCAGCTAGGACGGGTCAGCTTTTTGTCGCCAGTGATATAGCTACTGTGGTTGGTGTAACGATCAAGACTGTGCAAAACTGGACATCTATCTTGGAAGCTTCAGGAATTATTAAAATTGTAAGGCCATATTTTAGCAATGTTTTGAAAAGAACTATCAAGGCACCTAAAATATATTTTATGGACGCAGGGTTAGTGTGTTATTTGGTAGGATGGAATACCGTAGCATCTGCTCGCAATGGAGCCATGGCCGGGAATATTTTTGAAACTTTTGTGGTTAGTGAGATTGTGAAAAGCTATATTAACGCTGGTAAAGATACAAGAAATATTTACTATTATCGAGATCGAGACCAAAAAGAAATAGACCTCTTATTGAAATCTGGGAATAAACTTTATCCAGTGGAGATAAAGATGAGTGGTAGCCCACAAAATAGTTGGATTAAAAATTTTGAGGTTTTGCAAAAAGAAAAAGATGTACAGATTATGCCGGGTGCGGTTGTGTGCCAGTGTCGGGAGCTGTCTCTTCTAGCAGAGAAAACGCTGGTTTTGCCGGTGGAGTACATATAGAACTTTAGTGGGTAGATGTATGCAAAGGATGGCAATATGAAACAAGATAAGAGTTTTACTTTGAATGTTCAAGCAATGCTGGCCCAGCGGCCGGCCACTATTGACAAGGCGGATAGACTCTGGGAGGCTGCCGTATTAGTTCCTCTGGTGTATACGAAGACCGGGCGAGTAGGAATTTTGTTTGAAGAGCGCTCCCAGCATTTGCATTGGCAGCCTGGAGATGTTTGCTTTCCCGGAGGCAAAAAAGAACGGAAGGACAAGACGCTGCAAGATACTGCTGTGCGAGAGACCTGCGAAGAGCTCGGTCTCAGTGCGGACAAAATTAACATATGTGGTGAATTGGACTATCTAGTAACACATTTGGGGCCTATATTGCACCCCTTCGTTGGTACTATTGAAGATTTGGACGATATTAAGCCCAATTGCAGTGAAGTGGGAGATGTGTTTATTGTGCCACTGGATGAATTGCTGGCACAAGAACCGCGGAAAATTCGCATGCAGCTGGCCAATCGTGCGCCACAAGACTTCCCTTATGACCTCTTGCCGTCCTATCCCAAGGAATGGAACCGACGCAAAGGTTACGATGTCTACTTTTACCAATACAACAAACACGTTATCTGGGGCATGACTGCCAGAGTGCTGCATGGGTTTTTAGAGAGAATCAAGAAAGAAATATAACCAAAATCAATAAAAAGGACGGAGAAATCCGTCTTTTTTTTATTTTGGGCTAGACAACTATGGTATAATTTAAATATATGGGTTAAATGTGAAGGGAGATGGCAATATGAAAGTCTTAGTAGTAGGTGGCGTGGCGACAGGAATGAAGACAGCAGCTCGTTTGATGAGAAGGTGCAAAGAGGCCGAGGTTACGGTACTGGAGCGTGGGACGGAAGTTAGTTATGGCGCATGTGGCTTTCCTTATTATATTGGCGGCGATGTGAAAAATTTTGCTGCTTTTACCAGTGGGCCCCATGGTGTGCGTAATCCGGAATTCTTCCAACGAGTTAAAGGATTCCAAACTTTGGTAGGGCATGAAGTAATGTCTGTGCATCCTAGTGAGCATACTATTACCGTATGCAATAAATTAGATGGCTCCGTACAAGAGATGAGCTATGATAAATTGGTTTTGGGGACAGGTTCTACCCCGGTGCAGCTACCCGTGCCGGGCAAAGAATTGGCAGGCATTCATAACTTCTGGTTCCCCTGGGAAGTGGAAGCAGTGCAAAAAGAGATTAAAGAGAATAATGTTACTGATGTAGTGATTGTTGGTGCGGGTCTTATCGGGATGGAGTTGGCCGAAGCTTTTCACAAATTGGGCTTGCACACCAGTATAGTAGAGATGCAAGACAGAGTTCTGCCTCAGATGTTAGACAAAGAGATGGCTGATCTTGTGCTGAAGAATTTGGAGCCTAGTGGTATCAAATTCTATTTGGAAGAGAAAACTGTAGCGTTCCAAGGACAAGATAGAGTGACGGCAGTACAGACTGACAAGCGCGAGATTCCCGCTCAATTGGTCATTGTAGCTGTCGGTGTACGCCCCAATGTGGAGCTGGCGCGCTCAGCAGGTATTAATATTGGACCTAGCGGCTGTATTGCTGTGGACAGTCATATGAAGACTTCTGCTCCTGATATTTATGCTGGTGGCGATTGTGCCGAGAACACGCATCTGATTAGTGGCAACAAGCTTTTTGCACCGATGGGGTCTACTGCTAATAAGCACGGCAGAGTCATAGCTGATGTTTTGGCAGGCGATGCTGTGACCTTCCCTGGTATTCTGACTACAGGAGTATGTCAAGTGCTTAATTGGTCGGCAGGCAGTACAGGCTTGAATGAAAGCTCTGCCAAGGCGGCTGGGTTCAAGTTCAAGACAGCAGTAGTACCTGGTTTTGACCGTTTGGGCTATATGCCGGGAGTCAATAGAGTAATCTTGAAGCTTATTGCAGAGGTAGGAACCAATCGAGTCCTAGGCGCTCAGGCGGTAGGTACAGGCGGCGTCGACAAGAGAATTGATACTATTGCTATGGCTTTGACGGCAGGTATGACCTTGGAGCAATTAAGTAATATTGATGTGGCTTATGCGCCGCCGTTTAACGGACCGATAGATAATG
The DNA here is from genome assembly GCA_028693975.1 of Acidaminococcaceae bacterium. Taxonomy (GTDB): domain Bacteria; phylum Bacillota; class Negativicutes; order Acidaminococcales; family Acidaminococcaceae; genus JAQUUF01. Next base: position 1,924 of record JAQUUF010000091.1, on the reverse strand, counting down.
TGGCTACTGCTGCTAATGTTTTGCTGAACAAGATGACGGGCAGACTTAATGGTATCAATCCAGGCCGCTGGAAAGAGCTGCGGCACGATGTAGATTATACTTTGGTGGACGTGCGTACTGTGGGAGAATTCCATGCTAATCGGATAGCTGGTTGTGCACATATTATTAATATACCTCTACCGGAGCTGCGCGAGAAGGCCGAACAGCTGCTGCCAGATAAGAGCAAGCATTATGTTTGCTCCTGCCAGATAGATTTGCGAGGCTATGAAGCAGAAACTATCATGCGCAATTTAGGTTATACTCAAGTACAGAGCTTGGAGGGCGGCATGAGTGCTTGGCCCTATGAGACGGAAAAGGATTAGGCGACAATTTTGAAAAAATTATTTATAGCTCTAAGTATAATGTTGTGTTTGGGAGTGGTTTTGACGGGTTGTGGTAACAGTAAACAAGCCAAGAGTAACAAAGTGAGGATAGTGGCGACTAATTTTGCGGCGTATGATTTTGCCCGCCAAGTGGGAGGGACGAAGGCAGAGGTGGAATTGCTTCTGCCTCCGGGTACCGAAAGTCATAGCTTCGAGCCTACTCCGCGGGAAATAAAAAAGATTGCAGCAGCGCAGGTGTTTGTTTGTGCCGGCGGTGAATCAGAGGAATGGGTGGATAAACTGCTCGCAAGTGTAGGGAATAAGGAAACCAAAGTCATTAAGATGATGGAATGTGTTCCTACGGTGGAAGAAGTTGTTAGTGAAGGCATGCAAGGCAATAAGAAGCATACCGACGAGGTGGAATACGATGAACATGTGTGGACAGCGCCGACTAATGCTTTGCTGATTGTGGGCAAAATAAATAAGACTTTGCAAGCAGTAGATGCAGCGAATGCAACGGTCTATCAGCAACAGACAGAGGCCTATACTAAGCAACTCACCCAGCTAGACCAAGACTTCCGTCACATAGTCGCTACAGGTAAGCGCAAGACTTTGGTGTTTGGCGATAGATTTCCCTTTAGATATTTTGTCGATGCCTATGGCTTGAAATATTTTGCAGCTTTCCCTGGCTGTGCGCATGACACAGAGGCAAGTGCGGCTACTTTGGCTTTCTTGATCAACAAGGTTAAGACAGAACGTATCCCTGTGGTCTTGCATACAGAGCTCTCTAATGAAAAGGTAGCAGATATTATTTGTGAAGCTACAGGAGCCACCAAAAAAGAGTTCAATGCTTGCCATAACGTGACCAAAGAGCAAATGAATAATGGAGTTACTTATGTTGATTTGGTGCAGCAAAATGCTAAGGTGCTAAAGGAGGCTCTCAATTAATGAGCTTAATTACTTGCCGTGACGTGGCTTTCGCCTATGCGGGACGCGAGGTTATCAGCGGACTTAATTTTACAGTTAAAAAAGGTGAATACCTCTGCATCGTAGGAGAAAACGGTAGTGGTAAAACGACTTTGGTCAAAGGGATTTTGCAGATGAAAGAGCCTCTGAAAGGAGAGCTTAGCTTTGGCGATGGCTTGCAGCTCAATGAGGTGGGTTATTTGCCGCAACAGCTTAATGTACAGAGAGATTTCCCCGCTAGTGTGTGGGAGGTTGTGCTATCGGGCTGCTTGAATTCCCTGGGGCATAGGATGTTTTTCAACAAAAAAGATAAGCAACAGGCAGAGCACCAGATGAAAATGTTGCGTATCATGAACCTGCGCGACGCTTGTTATCGTGAACTTTCAGGTGGTCAACGGCAGAGAGTGCTCTTGGCGAGGGCTTTGTGTGCTAGCCAAAAGCTTTTGCTCTTGGACGAGCCTGTCACGGGTTTGGACCCGGTAGTAACCGCTGAATTCTATGAGCTGGTGCATGGTATTAACAAAATTCAGGGAGTGGCAGTTATCATGGTCACTCACGATATTCGCGGTGCACTAGAGCATGCTGACCATATTCTG